>JAUHYU010000173.1 GCA_030426345.1 Bacteroidia bacterium | reverse complement strand
GTTTACATTTTAACGGTTGATCAAAAAGCCTCTAAAATTCATGGATTTTGAGGGCTTTTTGGGTAGTTTAAACAGATAGGAATTTCTTCATTTTCTGCTTAGAATTCTTTTAACAAAAGAATAACTTATAGGATCAAGAAGACAATTTATTGTAGGAATTTTATATTGCAGATATAGAGTTATGTATAGAACAATTGCTATTAGGGTCAATTAATAAACACGAATGGACAATCAAATTATTTCAACCGCTTACACAACATTTGTGAACAAGGGTGTATTTGCTCTGCTTTTAGGATCTGGAATTTCACGAAAAGCTGGAATTCCAACAGGTTGGGATGTTACCCTTGGTCTCGTTCAACAAATAGCACTTTTGCAGAAAGACCCAATTTTAACAATACCAGAGGAATGGTATGTCAAAAAATTCAATGAAGATCTTGACTATTCGAACTTGCTTGAAAAACTTACTACTACCCAAGAAGAAAGAATAAACCTATTGAAACCGTTTATCGAACCATCAGAGGAGGAATTCAATGACGGCCTAAAAAGACCTACTAAAGCACATGAGCATATTGCTCAATTGGTACGACTGGGATATATCAGGGTAATACTGACAACAAATTTTGACCGGCTAATAGAAAATGCACTTAAGGATATTGGTATTGAACCAACTGTAATATCCAATCCTACACACATTGAGAACTCAATTCCCCTCATTCACAGTAGGATAACTGTTATTAAAATTAATGGAGATTACTTAGATACCGGATTTCTCAACCTAAAAAGTGAGCTCGAAAATTATGATTCAGAGATGGAGAAGCTCATGAACTATGTCTTCGAGAATTTTGGTCTAATTACTTGTGGATGGTCTGCTAAATGGGATATTGCATTAGTTAATTCACTTAAATCATCAAATAAATTCAGATTCTCAAACTTCTTCACACATTTAAATGATCCTGAAAAAGGTTTAAATGAACTTGCCGAATATAGAAAAGGGCACCTCATCAAAATTAGCGATGCTGACAGCTTCTTTTCAGAATTATATGAGGACATATTAGCATTAGAAACCAACAGCCATCAACACCCTCTTTCTCCTAAAGTAGCACTTGCTAGACTCAAAAAATATGTAGTTAAAGAAGAGCATATTATTTCAATTCATGAACTTCTATCAAGTATATCCAATGAATCCTTTGAGGCCATAAAATCAATCCCATTTCCATATCCTAATAAGGACACAATGAATGAGGTATTGAATTCATATCTACAAAACTTGGAAACCCTAACTCTACTTTTGGCAGAAGGTGTTTATTGGGCAAAGAGTTATCACGACAAAATATGGATTGATTTAATCAAAAAAGCAGGGGACATTGATCATAAACTAAACAGAAGTCACTTTTCAGTTTGGTCTGATATTCAATACTTGCCATGCCTTGTTTCAAGATATGTAGTTGGAATTGCAGCAGTATCAAACAGAAACTTTAACCTTCTCGGCTCTCTCCTCAAAATCGAACTTCATGAAAGATATGATTCTAAAAACATATTGGAAAAAACAAATCCATGGGATGTTATAGAAAGTGAGCAATTGAATAATATGCTTGGTCAGAATTATCATACCCCGATGAGTGAATTACTTCACAAATACACTAGGCCATTTTTTAAACAAGTAATACCTATAGACAAAGAATTCGATAAAACTTTTGATTATTACGAATTAATTTGTGCCATCGTATTTGTTAAAAACTCTACGAATAATGATAAGGGATGGGGACCAATCGGAAGATTTGGTTATCGGGATAGAAAAATCCTTCAAAAAAAATTAGATCTGGCAAATGAAGAGCAAGAATCCTTTGAACTAATATCTTCGGGGATCTTTGATTCATATAACGAATTGGAGAAGACAGTAAATTTATTTGATAGCTTTTTAAAAAAGATTAACATGCGATGGTAAAAACTAGTTCCAATTATCCAGATAGTCTATTTCATATATACCGTGTAGGTAAAGGCCTCAAAGCTTTGAAACGTACATAACATCCACTCAATACCTCCTCACCAGCTCCACCCCTTTGAAATAATGCATTGATATTTCATGGTATTTATGGCCTTTTTCGCCCATCACAGCGGCGCCGATCTGGCATAGGCCTACACCATGTCCCCAGCCAGCTCCACGTAGCACGAAGGAAATTTCGCCATCGACTTCCCGCTTTTCAAAAACTATGGCCGAGCTGTACAAATGCGATTCGCTCAATGCTTTTCTGATTTCCAGCTCCTTACCGATCATCATGGTTTTTTTATCTCCCACGATTTTTAGCTTGATCAACCGGCCGGAAGCACCTCTTTCTACAGGTATAAATTCCTGCACCAAGCCAAAATCAATACCTGTTCTCTTGCAGATCAGATCGCTGATTTCCTTTTGCGCATAGACAACTTCCCAACGGTAAAAATCATTGGTCTCCTGATCATAGTCGTTCAGTACTTGCGACAGGACTTTTTTATCATTGGTGTTGCAATAGGCCTCAGGAGCGCCTAAAATCCACTTTTCTGCAGCGGTTTCATTCTCCAAATTCAGGTCAAAATCCATGGGATTTTGATGGTTATCCACCAGTTTTTGTAGGTAAGGATGCGCGATGGGTTCCCATACATTTTCAAATTTCTCCACCATTCCACCGCAGCATTTGGAGAATCGCGCATCGCAAATTTTATGATCGTAAGTCAACACCTCACCAAAAGTTTCGGCAATCGCCTGATCTACGAGTGGTGTAGTCGCTTTTGTGATCCCCTGATATCTCTGGCAATGATCATCGGCGCAAACATCAAAATGCTCATGGTCTTCCCGATCGTACCATTTGATACGTTCTGTTTCCGATTCCGAAAAAGAAGAATATGTATCCTGATTGATTGATTTGTTTTTTTCGATTTGCGCCAAGAGCCAACTTCGGGAAATCACGGCGTGTGCTTTGAGCAATTCCAGCGACGAGGTGGCACTCATTTCTGAAGAGATCACGCTCGACAGATAATCCTCCAAAGACAATCGATTGATCACAGAAATTTTCTTGTTGTCAATCAAAAATTTCAACCCGCCCCGAAACTCCTGATCTTCCTTGCGCTCCCAATGGAAATCGATGCCGATCACGACATCTTTGATTATCACCGAACAGCTTTCGGACTTATCAGGCATAAGCACAAACCCATCTTCCACCTGAAATTCCACTCGGTTATTAGAAAAATAAATGTTGTCATTTTCAATCCTCGCATGCCAATCGCCAGTGATGGGATCATTGTGATAATCCGCAAATTCTCCCTTCAGGGAAAAATAAATTTCATTGGCATGGACGATGCCCACATCGATGGTTGGGATATTTTCATTTTTCATAATCCAGATATTTTTGGTTCGGAGGAATAATTTAAAATTAGCTATGAATCTGAGTCATCACCCGATCCATCACTTCCTCCTCTAGACAAACCTGCTCAAAAATGCTCTCTAAATCCATGGAAGTCAGTTTCAGAAAATCTTCTTCCCGCGGTGTAATCAACAGCCCTCCCATGTC
>JAUHYU010000101.1 GCA_030426345.1 Bacteroidia bacterium | reverse complement strand
CAATAGCGGAAACATTTCGCAATGTTGCACACCGCTTCCTGCGGTCATCCATTGTGTGTCGCCCAGTCCAAATCTTCCTGCTGCACCTAAGGAGTCGGAATGATCGCAAAAACCTTGGTTAACAACTGTTACCGTCTCGAATCCAACATGTGGATGTGCGGGGAATCCGGGAATGGTTTGACCATGATACATACGCCAGTCCTGGTGGGGATCAAAATCCCCGCCCAAAGGTCTTCCTTTCAGTAATTCTGGATTTGGACCTAAATCTGGTGTACCTTCAGGAAAATGATCTAAGTGGTGTACACAGAATAAAAATGGGTCTTTTGTTTCCCATTGAAAGCCCAATGCCTTTATATTTTTTAACTTGGGTTCTGCTTTAGACTGTGCAGATGCAAATCCAAATTTGGATCAAAATCCAAAATACTAGTCAACCTAAATATCAAACATTTAATCTAATGGATTCCTCGGGGCTTTGCTCCGGGGTATTTCAATATTTGTTACAGATAGTCCATGGACAAAATTCTCATAAAGGATGATCATACAATAACTCGCTTTTAAAAAAAATGAAAAAAAAACATTTAGGATATACTCAAAAAATAATTTTCACTCGAACCTTCTACTTGATATTAGGATGTTTTGGGTTCCTTATGTTGCAAGTATCAGCCTGTGCCAAAGAATCTGATTTAGCAAAACGAATGGATCGCTACAACGTTGTTTGGGATTCACCGTCAAAGGAAGCGTCGGGAGGGATGCCTTTGGGGAATGGTGATATTGCTGCGAATGTATATACTATTGAAAATGGCAACCTATATCTATTACTCGCTAAAAACGATGCTTTTACATATAGTGGTGACATTTTTAAAACAGGACGAGTCCGTATAAGTTTAAGTCCAAATCCTTTTATTGCAGGGAAACCTTACAAGCAAACACTTGATTTGAAAACTGGAACTGTTGCTATTGTTGCAGATAAAGTTGAGATAAAAATATGGGCAGATGCTAATCGAAATGTATATCATATACAAATCGATTCACCAAATGATGTCAAAGTAGAAGCTGCTCCTGATTTGTGGAAGCGTTTTGATGCTTGTTTGTTCAATAATTTTGATTTTACCGGAACTGAAGTCCAGGAGAATTATAAAGATGATCCGACTCAAGATGTGAAAATAGCGCGAAACGGGAATATACTTTGGTATTTTGCCGTAGGAGATCGAAGTGTTTTTAAATCTGATATGAAATATTATGAGGTAGACGACATGATTGGTAAATATCCTGACCCATACCTTTACAATACATTTGGGAATTTACTGGAAAGTCCTGATTTGGCAGCAGCAAATGGAATTTTTACTGGAAATGGTAAGCAGTTTGACATTCGAGTTCATGCTCTAACCAAACAAACACCTGATACCTCTGAGTGGATTAATGAAATAGAGAAACTGGCTAGTGAGGTTATCGACGTTGATAAAGATTGGGATAAACATTGCAATTGGTGGTCAGAATTTTGGGATAGAAGTTGGATAATCGCATCTGATAACTCTGTTGCTCCAGACCTAAGAGAAAAATTAAATAGTGAGCCAAATTTAATGGGTGAGCGAACTGAAGCAGATGGTGCTGCAGTAGTTTCTCAAAGTTACAATGTGTTTCGTTATCTCATGGCGTGCCAAAGCCGAGGGAAAGTTCAGGCCAAGTTTAATGGAGGTTTATTTACTCAGCAACTGCGTGTTTCAAATACAAAACGTCGTGCAATGCCATTAAAATTGTCAGATGATTCCTGGCTCACACATGAAGACGATCGCATGTGGGGGAGGAGGTTTACCTATCAAAACCAACGACTGCTTTATTGGCCACTTTTGCGTAGTGGAGACTTTGAAAACATGCAACCATTTTTTAATTATTATTGGAATCTTTTGCCAGTACGCAAGGCTATCACCAAGGCTTGGTTTGGTCATGATGGAGCTTATTTCAGAGAAAATATTGAGCCCACAGGTGCAGAGCGTGATTGTGGTCGGAGTGGCAAGCCATTGAATATAAAACCTGGTGAAAACGAGGGTCAAGGATATTATCATAGTTTTTATTTTACTTCCGGTCTTGAGACGGTAACCATGATGATTGATTATTTCCAATACACGAATGACACTAATTTTCGTGATGAGATACTTGTTCCTTTTGCGCGAGAAGTATTGTTATTTTTCGATAAGCACTACTCACGGGAAGAAAATGGCAAACTTCGCTTGGACCCGGCCATGGTATTGGAATCCTATTGGATTGCAATTAATCCGTCTCCAGATGTAGCGGGTTTAATTTATACTTTAGATAACCTTTTGGAGATGAAGGCAGGGACAACCGAAGATCAGACAAACTGGAAACGGTTTCGAAATGAGATTCCGAAAATTCCCTTACATGAGATAGACAATGAAATTGCTATCGCACCAGCTGATAAATACTCAGTACCACATAATGCAGAAAATGGTGAACTTTATCCAGTGTTTCCTTTTCGCCAATTTGGCATAGGTAATGGTTCGGAAGAAATCGTCGAAGCTACCATGAAACACATATCAAATAAAAATGCATTCAACTATAGTTGCTGGACTCAAGATCAAATTGATTGGGCCTATGCTGGCAATGCTGCTGAAGCGGCTGATGGTTTATTGCATCGTTTTCGTGTTGCATCTACTCAATGCCGTTTTCCGCTCTATGGCAAGGAAGGCCCGGATGCTTGTCCTGATTTTGATCATTTTGGGGCGGGGTCGACGGCCTTTCAACGGATGCTTATTCAAGAATCTGATGGAAAAATTTTGCTATTGCCTGCTTGGCCTGCCAACTGGGATGTTGACTTTAAGCAGCATGTATCAGGTGGGGCAGTGATATCTGGTAAAGTAGTAGATGGTGAGCTAGTTAATTGGGATATTGAACCTGCTTCTCGCCGAAATGAGGTAGTAGTTTATCAACTTCAAAAATCTAATAAACAATATTGAGTGGGCGATATCTCATATTTATTATGCTGTGCTGATACAATGGACGATAAGTTGAATGAGATATTTTAGTAATGGAGAAATCACGCATAAGATTCGTAATTCGATGTATCTAGTTGATTGGAATATGTTATGACCTAATAATAAAATTATTTTAAAACACCACAATTAAACCTAACATAAACAAAATTAATTGACATGAATAAAACTAAATATTTATTGATTGTTGGGGGCTTTTTTACTGTGATATTGGCAATCGGATTGAGACAAAAATTGATCCTCCCTGATGACACCGAGAGCCTGCAAGAAGATAAAATTCCCCAAAGAAAACCAAATATTGTTTATGTGCTAATAGACGATATGGGATGGAAGGATCTTGGTTGTACAGGCTCTACATATTATGAAACGCCAAATATAGACAAGATGGCTTCTGAGGGAATGATCTTCCTTAATGCATACTCTGCATCTAGTCTTTGTGCGCCGTCGCGCGGAGCCATTCTTTCAGGAAAGAATCCAGCTAGAACTAAGTTTACTACTGTTTTTTATGGAAATGCTGGGCCTGATGATCGTCTTTATGAGAAAAGTAAATATCAAGGCGAGCAAGATCAGTATCTCGAAGCTCTACATCGTCATGTCTTACCTAGCTCCGAGACTCTTATATCAGAAGCTCTTTCAGATGGAGGTTATAAGACAGGTTTATTTGGAAAATGGCATGTTGGCGAATGTCCAGGCTACTTTCCCGACGAACGGGGTTTTGATGTTGCAAAGGGATACAGGCTAACCTATTCCCCTCCTGTACATTTTTTAGATCAATGGCCAAAAGGAGTACTTGCAAATATGCCAGAACCCAAAAAGGACGACTATCTTTCCGATATTCTAACAGATCAATGCATAGAATTTATTAAGGAAAACAAAGAAGTCCCATTTTTTGCTTTTCTCTCTCATCATCTTGTACATGCTCCTTATCAGCCTAAAGCTGAAATTTATGAGCGGTATAAAGATAAACAGACTACTGATCAGGTTAATCCAAAGTATGCAGCCATGGTAGAAAGCGTCGATGAAAGTATGGGACGCTTGCTGAATACACTTAAGGATTTAGGGCTAGAAAAAAACACCTTAGTGATATTTACTTCAGATAATGGAGGATATGTACCTGATGCAACATCTAATTACCCTGTATTTGGAGGAAAAGCCCAAGCGTTCGAGGGTGGTGTTCGAGTGCCTCTTATCATGAAATGGCCGGGAGTTATTGAAACTGGAGAGTCATCAGATCGTGTCATTGGGATGGACTTTTACCCTACCCTACTATCTGCTGCTGGTCTCCCTTTAAGACCTGAACAGCATATGGATGGCATGGATATTACACCGTTATTTAAAAAGGAAAACCTCCCTGAGCGCCCTCTGGTTTTTCATTATCCACATTATACCGGTAAAACAGGCCCATATTCTTCTATCATTGATAATGACTGGAAACTCATTCAATTTTACAACGATGAAACTGGGGCCTATCTTCTTTATAACCTAGCCGAAGATCCAGATGAACAAAATGACTTGGCGGAGTCTCAGCCAGAGATTCGTGATCGCCTTGCACAACAACTCAAAGAGATGTTAGTGGATATGGGTGCAGAGTTTCCAATATTAAATGAAAACGATGATCCTAACAGAGAAGGTACTTTGGTGCAAGGTAAATGGACTGAAGGTCGTGTAGATTTAAAATGGTGTAAGGAGGTTGCGGATATAGATCGGGAGATTATCGAAAAGCGGTTGAAGTAATTGCAATTAACCTAATATAAGTAGCAAGGTTCCTAAATTAAAAATTAACCGTTTGGAAGGTGTCAAGTCTGTTTACATTAAGATATTATAGTTTAATATGGATAGAAGATAGAATAGTGCAGATTATGCCGCTATAAAGATGAGCGTATTTTGCTTCGTCAATGAAGTTGCTATTGCAAGCTGTATAGTTATAAAGGGAAAATCGGGTGTTGATTGATACCCATGTTTAATTAAATCGAAGTCATGAAATTTATATACTTTTTAGTCCTATTAATGTGTTCTGGTTTTTATGACAAAGGTCAATGGAAAGATTTTCAGTTAAATGATCTTTCGGGATTCAAGCCCTCAAGCGCCAACTGGCAAATCGTTGGTAACATCGCTGCCGATACTTTAAAAGATAAGGTGTTGATTGCCTCACCTGGCCATGGGATTTTAGTGAATATGCAAGATGAAAATAATCGACAGCACATCTTTACCAATTTTGATCATGCGGATATCGAACTGGAGGTAGAAGTGATGATGGCCAAGGAATCCAATTCCGGCATCTATTTTCAGGGCAGATATGAGGTACAGCTTTACGATAGTTATAACAAACCAGAATCTAAATACTCCTACATGGGTGGGATTTATCAGAGAGCAGATCCTGTCACCAATGCTGGGTTTGAGGGTTCGGCACCAAGCATAAATGTAAGTAAAGCACCAGGGCAATGGCAACAATTAAAAATTATATTCAAAGCCCCAAAATTTGATAAAAATGGAATAAAAATAAAAAATGCAAAGTTTAAAAAAATATATCTCAATGGCGTTCTGATTCAAAAAAATGTGGAAGTATCTGGCCCTACGAGGTCATCTGCGTTTGATGATGAAAAACCTACAGGGCCAATCATGCTGCAGGGCAACCATGGGCCTGTGGCATTTAGAAATATTCGTTACAAGAAATAACATCTAATTAGGCAACGCCAATCTCAAAGTAATACATGGAAAAGCCATTAAAAAACCATAAACTATAATGAATATTTCACGACGAACTTTTATAGGTAATATCACCATTTTGAGCAGTCTTGCCTGTAGCAGTGCGTTTGCCTTTGGCATTAAAAAGAAAGCCTTGCCAAATGTTTTGATTTTGGGGGATTCTATTTCCATTGGATATACGCCGATTGTCAAAGAATTGCTATCGGGAAAGGCTGAAGTGCAAAGGCCTGAGAAAAATTGCCAAGGGACCACTTTGGGTTTGAAAGAATTGGACAATTGGCTGGGAGCCATAAAATGGGACGTGATCCATTTTAATTTTGGATTGCATGATCTGAAACATGTGGATGCAACAACAGGGAAAAACAGCAATTTAGAAACTGATCCTCAGCAAGCAGATTTAAAACAATACAAAAAGAACCTACAGCTCATAACCCAACGGTTAAAACTGACTGGAGCCAAACTCATCTTCGCTACCACCACCCCCTATCCCGACAAGCCTGCCGGACCACTTCGAAGATCAGGGTATGTGGCTAAATACAATAAAGTAGCCTTGAAAATCATGAAAAAAAACAAGGTCGTGATAGATGATTTGTATTCTTTCACCTTACCCCGGTTGGCTGAATTACAGATTCCTGACAATGTACACTTCAAAAAAGAAGGAAATGAAGCCCTTGCCAAAAAGGTCTCAGAATCCATAGAAAATGCACTTAACTCATGAGTCCCGTTTTTTTGCAAACATATAAATCACGACAAAACAATTACCTAATTAGATCTGCTGGGCATGGATTTTTAATGCTTTTTATGATGGTTTCTAAGCAAATAAATGAATAAATGTCCATGTACAGTTGCTATTGTTGATGAAAAAATGGATTGTTTATTAGGAGTGAAAGTATCAAAATATTTGAATTAAGTATGGCTGCAGTATTTACATTACATTGATCAAAACAGCATTGACATTTTCAAGTAAATGGAATGAATAAATTAAAATTATTGCTTTTAGCCATTTGCGGCATTTTCACGCTAAATGCCTTCGCTCAGGAAAATAACATGATGCCTTGTAGTGAACTTGTAAACCTTAAACTTCCCGAAGTGACAATTCGCGAGGCCAAAACCATTGAAGAATCCAATAACAGTTTACAAGATGTACAATCTCACTGCAAAGTATCAGGAACAATCAGCCAGGAAATAAATTTTGAATTATTACTCCCCGAAAGCTGGAATGGAAGGTTCGTAATGGGAGGTGGTGGAGGTTTCGTTGGATATGTAATGAACCGCGCAGCCAAGATGGTTCATTCTGGTTTTGCCACAGTGGGCACAGATACCGGACACGAAGGCACTGATGCAAGCTGGGCGTTGAACAATATGGAAAGGCAGCTAAATTTTGGACACATGGCCGTTCATCGCACCGCCATGGTTTCTAAAGGCATTATTCATCACTTTTATGACAATGACCCTAAATACTCCTATTTCATCGGTTTATCGCGTGGAGGAGGTCAAGCCATGATGGAAGCCCAGCGATACCCAACAGATTTTGACGGAATCATTGCTGGAGCACCGGCATTTAATTGGGTTGGAATGTCTGTGGCATTTATTCAAAATACCCACATCATGTATCCTAACTCAGATGATTTTTCAAATCCTACCATCACCATGGATAATTTAAGGCTTTTGGAAAAAAATATTCTCCAACAGTGCGATGCGCTAGATGGGGCTGATGATTCAATATTAAATGACCCAAGAGAATGTGATTTTGACCTGGATCAAATCCCTATTTGTGCTAATGACCAATCCGGACCAGATTGCTTGACTTCAAACCAGCTAAAAGCCATAAAGGCCGCTTATGAGGGGGTGACACAAAAAGGCACAAAAATCCATCCCGGATTTCCATTAGGTGGTGAAAACTATCCCACGGGTTGGAACAACAATATTGTGGGTTCAAAACCCAAAGTCATGTATCCTTCCAATCAGGCATTTTTTGGCATTGAAACATTCAAGTACATGGTCTTTAACAATCCAAACTGGGATTATGCCAAATACGACTTCAATAATGTATTTGAAGACACTAGATATGCCTCATCATACCTCGACGCTACAAACCCCGATTATAATGCCTTCAAAAACCATGGTGGAAAAATGATCATTTATCAGGGTTGGGTCGATCCCTTGATTTCTGCTTTGGACATCATCGATCACTATGAAAAAGCAGAAAAGTTGGACCCTCAGTTGTCAAATTATATCAAGCTGTATATGCTGCCGGGCGTGACACACAATGGAGGAAAAGGCCCGGCAAAGACTGACTGGTTTCAGCTAATACAAGATTGGGTAGAAAATGGAAAGGCCCCTGAGCGAATTGTGGTATCGAAATATGAGGATGATAGCACAATCATGACCCGCCCTGTATATCCATATCCAGATAAGGCGATTTACGCAGGAAAAGGAGATCCAAACTTGGAAAGTAGTTTTATAAAAAAATGAAATTGATGCCTACAAACCTCATAATGTCATTCAGTTTTAAAAATATAGAGATTCAAAAAACACCTCAAAATCCATGAAAAAAGTTTCCAGAAGATCATTTGTACAAACCTCAATTACAGCTGCAACAGCTGCCATTTTCATACCGGGACTTAAAAGTTGTTCTCCAAATAGCAAGCTTAATATCGCCATCATCGGAGTAGGAAATAGAGGCGCTGCCAATCTCCGAGGACTTCCTGTCGATAAGGATGGTAATAAGCTGGACAATATTGTGGCGCTATGCGATGTAGACGATGAACACACAGCAGAAAGTTATGCACTATACCCTAACGCCAAAAGATTTAAAGATTATCGGGTTATGATGGACCAGATAGGCAAGGAAATAGACGCTGTTGTTGTTTCTACTCCCGATCATTGTCATTTTACAGCAGCTATGTCAGCCATGCAATTGGGCAAGCATGTATATGTAGAAAAACCATTGGCGCATAATATATGGCAACTAAGAACACTGAAAAAGGCAGCTAAATATTATGATGTGGTCACACAAATGGGTAATCAGGGTCACACCACAGAAGGAATTCGTTTGGTGAAAGAATGGTATGATGCGGGAGTTCTTGGAGATGTACGCGAAGTCATTGCATGGTGTGGCCAACCACAATTTCAGGCGCCAAGATATTTTCTAAAACCTGAGACGTATCCTCCCGCCCCTGCAGAAATACCAGCAGGATTGGATTGGGATTTATGGCTCGGGCCTGCAAAAAATCGCCACTACAGTGATATTTATATACCTAGGACATGGCGCGGATGGTATGATTTTGGGAATGGCGCCTTGGGAGATTGGGCGTGCCACACACTCGATGCACCATTTTGGGCGCTGGATTTAGGCATTCCTTCGAGTGTCAATTCTGAATTTAAAAAAGAAACCTATCCTGATCTGACCCCTGAGCAATCCATATTGCAATATGAATTTCCCGCAAGGGGAAACAAGCCCCCTGTTTCTCTAAAATGGTATGAAGGAGGATTGTTGCCTGAGAACCGACCTGAATGGGGATTGGACGAATTATCGACATACGGAATGATAATGGTAGGTGACAAAAAAACTTTGATGACCGGCGGTACCCCTAACAATCCAAAATTGCTTTTGCCCAAAGACGAATGGGAGGCTTTTACTAAAGCGATTCCCAAAAGGACAATACCCAGAGTGCCAGACGGAAAGCCTCAGATAGAATGGGTGGATTGCATTAAAAATGGAAATGTCCCGGGATCGAATTTTGAATACTCTGCAGATCTTACTGAGATGACACTGCTGGGCGTAATGGCGCAGAGATTCAACACTTTGATAGAGTATGACAAGGATAAAATGAAAGTCGTCAATCATCCGGAGTTTGATGTTTACGTCAAGGAACCTGCACGGGATGGATGGGTATATGGCGAAGAATTATGGAGCTAACCATGGAAATTCCATGGTTTTGATCTATTAGAAATATTCACAAATTTTAATAATCCCTATAGAGAAATAATGAAGGCATTTTTAATCCTTACCACTATTTGTTTTTTGATGAACTTTGGTATTTCGTTTTCGGAAGGGCCAAGCACAGAAAAATCTAAAAAGACAACTAAGGCTCAAATTTCATTCTATTCGGATCCCAAAACCCCTGATATTGTTGTCACACTACCAGGGGATATCACTCCTACGTTTCGGGTGTTGGTCCCGGAATGGATCACGGCAAGCAACATGGATATTCTTGCTGAGGTAAGAAAACATAGCGTACAGCCAAAACCGTTTCACACTGTTCCGGGAGTTTGGAAGGAAGAAAAAAATGGGGTGTGGGTTGGCGTAGAGACCTTTTCGAAAGTCATGGAATTTAAGGTGATTTTGGAGCCAAAAGAAAATTATATAGACATCACATGGGAAATCCGCAATTTGTCGCAGGTGTCATTTGAAGATTTGCATGCTGATTATTGTGTAAATGTTAATGCGGGAGGTGGTAAATGGGTCAATAGACAATTCCTACCTCATAGTACGCTGGACCGCCACGAAGATGGCAAGTATTGGTATGACATAGTTGCAAGTAAGGGAGCATATATTTACTTTGATGGCCGGTTGGTGCCATTTTCTCCAACCGATAGCCTTGACGCTCCTATTGATGGATTGATCACGGTTTTAAATGAAGCACAAACAAAGCAGATATTTTTGATGTGGGATTCCAAAGCATTGACCCCTTTTATAAATAATGAAAATGCCTGTATGCATTTGCGCCCTTTGGTAAGCAAATATCTCGCTCCGGGATCAGTGGCCACTATCCATGGCCGGGCTGGGATTTCAAGCGGGAAAAACAAGGAACTTTTAAAACTATATCATAGCTTACAACAAGATAACAAATAAACGATTATGCATATCCTAAACTATTTTTAACCCATGAAATACACCTTAATTCCCATCATCTGTTTTCTGTTTGTCAATGTGCTACAGGCGCAGGAATTAAAACTGTCAGAAGCCCCTGAGAACTATCAACTATATCCGAGAAATGAAAAAGATAGTGCACAGGTCGTGCTGTCGGGGAGTATTTCGGATTCCGATTATAAGCAATTGGAATTGATAACCTATAAGGACGGGCAATTGTTGGAAAGAAAGAAAGAAGATATCCAATTCAAGAAAAATGGGAGTGCCAAGTTTTCCGTGAGCCAACCAATTCTGGCCGGTTTATTTCAATATAAATTTGAACTCAATCTAATAAATGCCCATGGAAAAAAGATGCTTTTTTCGGCTGACAGTGTGGTTTGTGGGGATGCATACATTATCACTGGTCAATCCAACTCTCATGCCAGTAGCTCTGATTCCAAATTTAGCAGCCCCTACTGTAGAAGTTTTGGTGTGAAAACCGGCTATAATCCATACACCGAAGAGCATAAAAAACACCGTTGGGGAAGGGCTACAGGAGATAGTCCAAATCTGGAGGGTGTCGGAGGCTGGTTTACGGACAATCCATTTGGCGTGGGCGTTTGGGGAATGCATTTAGCCCAAAAAATCATAGAAGCCAATCAAATGCCCGTTTGCTTCATCAACGGAGGAAGTGGAAGTTCATCTATCGAACAAAATATGCCATCCGACTTTCAGGCGGACTTGAACACCAGTTTTGGAAGGTTGATTTACCGGGTAAATGAGGCTGGCCTTACTCATGGAATTAAAGCCATTTTGTGGCATCAGGGAGAGTCAAACACCAACAAAGACTATGCTAAATACAAAAATAATTTTGACATCCTATACCATGCCTGGAAAGCCAACTTTCCGTCACTCCAAAAAGTATATATGTTTCAACTTCACCCTGGGTGTGGCAGTGAATTTCAAAGTGAGCTGAGAAATCTGCAAGTTAATATTGCCAATAGCTACGACGATGTAGAGATTATGTCCACAATGGGATTGCCCGGCCATGACGGCTGTCACTATACCCACGAAGGCTATGTGGCTATGGCCGAATCCATCTATCCACTATTGGCAAGGGATTCTTATGGCAAAAAGCCTTCAAAATCCATAACACCCCCTAAAGTAATCAGGGCATATATCAGTAATGCTGACAATACTGAAATCTGTTTGGAATTTGACCAAGATATCGTTTGGAGCAATGAACAATCTGTAAATGGCAAAACCTATTCCCTCAAGGATTATATCTATATAAATGGCAAGTCAGGATTGATAAATGAGGGAAATTCCCATGGAAACAAAGTATATCTCAAACTGAAAGAAGCCGGTAATTATTTTCAGGTCACTTATTTACCTGGACATTTTTATGAAGGCACGGATATTTGCTATGAAGGTCCTTGGATCATGGGTACCAATGGTATTGGGGCACTTTCGTTTGACAGAACTAGGTTCGATACCTTTGGAACTGATTATAATAAAATTCCCGTGGCCATGCAGCTTTTTCCTCGCGATGACAACGACAAAGCCATCGTGCCAGTCGATGGTGTCGTCTGGACCAAAGGATTTGACAAGGCCGTTTGCCGTCTTTATAGAGAAGGTGAACTTGTAAATACTAAGGAGATGGATTTAGTCTACTCGAAAGGAAAAGCTTCTTTTTCCTTTTCTCCGGAAATAAAAGCTGAATTGGCTGAATATTCCATAGAAATGGGTTTTATGGCCAATGGAAAATTTTTCAGTGATCGTAAAGTACACAATATTGTTTGTGGAGATGTTTACCTGATCAATGGCCAGTCAAATTCTCATCCATCAAGGGAAGCCGCCATTTATAAAAACGAATATTGCAGAAGCTTTGGATCCAATACCAATTACGATGCCTACAATCCCGCGGATACCACCTGGGGACTTGCTGCCGGCGATGTCAGTCAGCAATATCATGTAAGTGCGTGGGGCATCAAGTTAATGGAGCAAATTGTGGAACAATATAAAATCCCTGTTTGCATCATCAACGGTGGAAGCGGAGGGTCAAATATTGCCTATAATGTACCTATTGACAATAAGACAGATTTAAGCTCTACCTACAACCGCCTACTGTACCGTGCAAAAAAAGCAGGGGTTCAAAAGGCAGTAAAAGCCATACTATGGCATCAGGGGGAAAGTGATTCCAACGAAGATAGATATGGCGATTATGATAAAAATTTCAAAACCCTTTATACCGCATGGAAAAGTGATTTCCCAGCTATAGAAAAAGTTTTCGTGTTTCAAATCCATCCCGGTTGTGGAGGTGAAAGACAGAGCGAAATCCGCGAAATACAGAGGAAATTTAAAGAAAAATATAATGATGTGGAAGTGATGTCAACGCTGGGCCTACCAGGCCATGATGGTTGCCACTACACGTATGAGGGCTATAATAAAATGGGTGATTGGATATTTCCTTTGGTGGCACGGGCTTTTTATGACCCCGAAACCGGCAGGGATGCCGACTCACCAAATATCACTAAAGCCTATTACACCAAGCCGGGCAAGGAAATATGCCTTGTTTTTGACAGGGGCTTAACTTGGGATGAAAACGCCTATGAAGGCCATCTCCTGAAAGATCAATTTTATGTAGATGGCACAAATAAAATCGTCGAATCCGGATATGCTGATGGAAACAAGGTTTTTCTAAAACTAAATGAGAAATATAAGGGAGAATCCATCACTTATCTTCCGGGACATTTTTATGAAGGAACGGACATTTGTTATCAAGGGCCCTGGATTTTTGGTGAAAACAAAATAGGCGCATTGAGCTTCATGGATTTTCAAATCAATGCTAAACCAAACAAGTAAAATAGAATTCTATATGCTAAAATAATAATAACCTAGGTTCTCCGACCCTAGGTTATTCTAATGAAAATTCAAATCATGGAAAGTTGATGTCTTTTCCATGGTGAAATTCATGCTAATCCCTTAGATCAAGAAATGATTTTTTCTATCTGACAATAACTTTCATGGAAAAAACCCTCTTTTTTCCATGAAAATGTATCTTTATGCCATGGAGATGGAGTTTCAGGAAATGGCGGTTATTGCCGCCAAATACGTAAATACTACAGATAAGCACATATTTCTTACCGGGAGAGCAGGCACAGGAAAAACTACTTTTCTCAGGCATATCGTTAACAATACGTATAAAAATACAATTATAGCAGCACCAACAGGCATTGCAGCGATCAATGCCGGAGGGGTGACTTTGCATTCATTGCTGCAATTGCCATTTGGGATTTTTATTCCCGAGAATATTCCTTTGGCTGATTCAAATTCTCCTATCAACACACCACAGACCCTGTTCAGGGAACGTAAAATGAATTCCACTAAACGGAAATTATTGCAAGAACTTGAATTACTCATTATTGATGAAGTAAGTATGCTCCGAGCAGATTTGCTTGATTGTATGGATCATATACTTCGAAATTTGCGTCGAAACAGCAGCCCTTTTGGTGGTGTACAAATATTATTCATTGGGGATTTGCTACAATTGCCACCAGTGGTAAAAGAAGCTGACAGACAGTGGCTAAACCCATATTATAAAAGTGTTTATTTCTTTAATGCGCGAGCCTTACAGCAGACTCCTCCCATTCAGGTGGAGTTACAAAAAATATACCGCCAATCCGATCAGGATTTCATAGACTTGCTCAATAGACTCAGGCACAACGAACAAACAAATGCTGATATCAGGTTGCTTAATGAGTATCACCAACCACAACATGAAATTGAAAATAAATCCGGATATATCTATCTCACCACACACAATTATAAAGCTGATCAAATCAATCAAAACCGACTGAAGGCTTTGGAAGGAGAAATCTTTTCATTTGATGCAGAAATAAGCGTGGATTTCCCGGAGAACATGTACCCTACAGAAAAGCAACTTAACCTCAAAGTAGATACTCAGGTCATGTTCATTAAAAATGATCCAACCGGAGAAGGTAGGTTTTTTAATGGGAAAATCGGAAAGGTCTCAAGCCTTAGCGATAAGAATATTGTAGTAAAGTGTGATAAAAACCATGAAATAACCGTGGATAAGTACACTTGGGAAAACATCCGATACACATTAAACAAGTCAACAAATGAAATTGAAGAAAAACATTTAGGGAGTTTTGTGCAATATCCGATCAAACTGGCTTGGGCTGTCACCATCCATAAAAGTCAGGGGCTTACTTTTGAAAAGGCAGTACTTGATCTGGAGGGTACTTTTGCACCTGGCCAACTCTATGTGGCGTTATCCCGACTCACCTCGCTCAACGGCCTTATTCTCGCTTCTCATTTGCCATCCGTCCCTCCTGAAATAGATGATGCTTTGATCAGCTTTTCAAAATCATTTCAAGAAGAAGATTTCCTTACGAGTGAATTGGACAAGCACCGAAGGGAATTTCTAATGAAATTCACCACCCATACATTCCGATTTGACAGATTGGCCACACAGCTTACCTACCATCTGCGAGGTTTCAATAAAGCCGAAAACCGTTCAATCAAACAGCAATATCTCGATTGGACAAAGGAATTTCACAATTCATTTAAAAACCTAAATGAAGTAGGGTACAAATTCATTAACCAAGTGGAAATCATTGTCAGAGAAGAAGATTATATCTCTATACTTCATAATCGAATGGCCAAGGCATCAGCTTATTTTGTTCCAATTCTGACAGAGCTAAAAGATGAAATCCTTCAACATAAAAATAAAATTAAAGACAAGAAAAAAGTAAAAGGCTACATCAAGGAGTTGGAAGAAATTGAAGCCTTGATTATCCATTATATAAAGCAAATCATAAAGTTGGACTTACTGGTACAAAGCGCCAAAGAAAACAAAATTTTAACAAAGACAGCATTGCAACAGTCCTCCTTTTATCAATCTCTGAAATCAACAGTGTCACAGAAAAAGGACAAAACACCAACCTCAGTTGTCAGCTTTGATATGTACAAGCAAGGAAAATCCATTGCTGAAATTGCCAAAGAGCGGGGGTTTGTAGAAAGTACTATCTTGGGGCATTTATGCCAATTTATAGAGCAAGGTGAAATTGATGCAACAAAAATTATCAGTGCGGATAAAATTGATATGATATCTAAGGCATATGCTGCAGGTCATGAAAAATCGAGTGAAATTAAGGCCGTGATGGGTGATGAATATTCTTATGCAGAAATTAAAGTCGCCTTGGCCCATATTAAAAGTTTAAAGCCGGCCTGAATGAAGAGGCACAGTATTGTTTCTTCTACTAAGTACATAAATCGATTGATGCTGAAACTTGATCTAAACCATGGATTTTTCATGGTTTTTTTGCAACCAAAAGCATAGTGATTATATTCGTAACCATGGAAGGAAATGTGTGGAAAGGTATTTTCCAATTTTTAGGTCATTTACACCCCTTAGTGGTGCATTTCCCCATTGGATTACTGGTAGTTGCGCTTTTTATGGAGGCCTTTACCATCGGGGGAAAGCGGCCTGGGTTACGAGAAGGAATCCAGTGGATGGTATATCTAGGTGCATTGGGTGCGTTGTTTGCCACGGCTTTTGGATGGCTTTTACGAACTGCTGAAGAATACTCTGGCGAACTGGTAGATTACCATCAAAATTTAGGTTTTGCAACACTGGCATTAGCTGGTATCACTGCTATGCTTTTGCGCACGAAGCAACAAGGTAAACTAAACAATTACCTGGCTTATAGAATAGGCCTTACCTTGACGGTAATCACCTTGACTATTGCCGGCCACCTCGGAGCTAGTCTCACCCATGGAGAGGATTTTCTTTCCTTTAAAATCCCCGATGAACAAAGCAATGAAAATACATTGGCTTTGCTTTCGGAAATAAACCAATCCGATTCGCTATCAGAGGAACAGCTAGACGAGCTAAACATGGAAGTGCGAGCCATTTTTGCGCACAATTGCTACCAATGCCACAGCGAAAATAAGAAAAAAGGAGAGCTGGTTTTGGAAAACAAACGGGGCGTCTTTGAAGGTGGTGAGTCTGGGCTGGTCATTGTGCCAGGCAATAAAAAAGAAAGCGAATTGTACCACCGCATCACGCTTCCATCCAACCACGATGACGTCATGCCAAAGAAAGGGAAAGTACTCAAAACCCATGAAATTAACTTGATCGGAAAATGGATAGAAACTGGCGCACATTGGTCAGATCGTGCACTCAAAGTTTTTCCAGAGGCAGAATTGGCATTAACAATGCCAGAATTGCCTAAAGCAAACAAGGATATCTCCCATCCTGTCGATAAAATTGTCGATGCCTATTTCGAAGAAAAAAACATAAAATGGACTGAACCTGTAGAAGATAGAATTTTTATTCGCCGTGCATACCTCGACATCGTTGGGTTGCTTCCCGAAGAAATTGACATTACAGAATTCATAAATTCTCATGACAGCAACAAGCGCAACAAGCTTATTGACAATCTTCTGGATGATGATCGCAACTACACGCAAAATTGGCTAAGCTTTTGGAACGATCTACTGCGCAATGATTACTCTGGAACAGGGTTTATCACGGGAGGGAGAAAGCAAATCACGGACTGGCTTTACCAATCGTTATATAATGACAAACCATACAATGTGATGGTAAAGGAGCTAGTCAATCCTGATGCATCTTCTGAAGGGTTCATTAAAGGCATCGAATGGCGTGGCGTGGTCAATGCAAGCCAGCGTACAGAAATGCAAGCCGCGCAAAATATTGGCCAATCGCTTTTGGGTATGAATGTGAAATGCGCCTCTTGCCATAACAGCTTTGTAAGCAACTTGACACTGGAACAGTCCTATGGATTTGCAGCAATTTTTGCTGACTCTGCAATGGAGTTAAATAGATGTGATATACCACTTGGCAAAATGGCCAAAGTTAATTTTATCTACCCTGAATTGGGATCTGTAGATGCAGCATCTGTAAAAGAACGCCTGGAATTACTTTCCAAAGTGATCGTAAAACCGGAAAATGGACGGCTCTATCGCGCCATCACCAACCATATCTGGAAAGAACTCATGGGTCGTGGCATCATCGAACCTGTGGATGTCATGGACAACATCCCATGGAATTCTACCCTATTAGATTGGCTGGCGGCAGATTTTATCGAGTCAGGTTATGATATCAAGCACTTGATTCGCACGATTATGACCTCAAAAAGCTATCAACTTCCATCGGTTAATTATGATAAAATTGAAACCATCAAATCCGATAAATTTGAATTTCATGGCCCGATCATCAGACGCATGAGTGCTGAGCAATTTGCCGATGCAGTCAGCCAAGTTATCGCTCCGGTATACTATGCCTCGGCTTACGACCCTACTAAAGAAAACATGCCTTCCAGCAGGATTTGGCACAGAGAAGTGAAGTTTGATCGGGATGTATTGCCGGAACCTGGCAAACGTTATTTCCGTCATGTATTCTCATTGTCAGACAAAGAAATACTGTCTGCAAACGCATTGATCTCCGTGGATCATTCTTTCACTTTTTATATAAATGGAAAGAAAGCTGCTCAAGGAAATGACTGGAGAAAAGTGAGTAAAGTGGATTTAACGGAATCCCTACATGAAGGGGAGAACATCATTGCCATAGAAGGTGAAAACGAAGGCACGGTCGCTAATCCGGCAGGAATATTATTCGCGCTAAAAATTCGTTATGAAGGTGATACGCTGATGGTACAGTCAGATAGAAATTGGGTAAGTACGGATTCCATTCCAGAAACAGGATGGATCGGTCTTGAATTTGACGATAGCAAATGGAAAAAGGTCAGGAATTACGGTTCCAGTCAGTGGGATCATTTGGTGAATTTTACCTTTGAAGAAAATGCCCTTGAATTTGCACGGGCAAGTTTGGTACGGCAACATCCATTTATGAAAGCACTCGGTAGGCCAAGTAGGGAAAATGTAGTCACTTCCAGAGATGAGCAGGCTACACTCTTGCAATCTTTGGAACTCACCAATGGGGATTATTTCTACAATGTGCTGGACGAAGGTGCAGAACGCTGGCTCAACACCTATGGCAATAACACAGAAAAAATTACGGACGAATTGTATCAAAAATCCATGGGAAGACTGCCATCAAAAAAGGAAAAAGACATTATACTGAGCGCAATGGGAAACTCTCCGGATAAAGAGGCTGTACAGGATTTGTTTTGGACAACCTTACTGTTGCCTGAGTTTCAATTTATATACTAAAATAAAGCCATGAACGACTTTAATACACGCAGAGAATTTATGAAGAAAATGGGAGCGGCTAGTATGGCAGCTATGTCCACAACGATTCCTGCTGCAAGTTTCCTAAGTTCGTGCAAAAGCACCCTAGTTATCCCATCGACAGCCGACACAGTCATTTTGTTGTGGATGGCAGGAGGCATGGCCCACACTGAAACTTTTGACCCAAAGCATTATGCACCTTTTGAAAAAGGTATTGAAAGCAAGCGGGTGCTCAGTACCTTTCCCAAAGTTCCAACTGCAGTAGATGGTCTGGAATTTTCCCAAGGTCTGGAATCCATCGGCGGCGTCATGGATAAAGGAGCCATTATCCGGTCTTATCGATCTGCTGATTTGGGCCACATCCTGCACACGCGCCACCAATACCACTGGCACACATGCTACGAGCCACCTCAGTCTGTTCAGGCGCCACACATTGGCGCATGGATCGCCAAAGAATTAGGCCCAGTCAATCCGGTGATT
>JAUHYU010000100.1 GCA_030426345.1 Bacteroidia bacterium | reverse complement strand
CTCCTTTTCTCAAGCCCAACTTAGTGGCGGCACCATCTTCCTGCACATAGCTAGCCACAACTCCAGAATAGTCATCCGTTTCAAGTTTAGCGGCGATCTCAGAATCAATATCCAAAACTTCTGCTCCAAAAAACGCCTTTTGAACTTCACCGTATTTGATCAGATCGTTTACCACTTTTTTCACAATGTCTGAAGGCACCGCAAAACCATAACCGGCATACGATCCCGTCTTAGACAAAATGGCAGTATTTATGCCAATCAGTTCGCCTTCCAAATTCACTAAGGCGCCGCCACTGTTCCCTGGATTAATCGCAGCATCAGTCTGGATGAATGATTCAATGGGAAAAATAGATTTTGTAATATTGAGTTCTCTACCTTTTGCACTCACAATACCGGCAGTAACTGTAGAAGTAAGATTGAATGGGTTGCCAACTGCAATCACCCACTCACCTACGGAAACATTTTTTGAACTTCCAATTTTTATCGCCGGAATACCTGTCGTTTCTACCTTAAGTACTGCAAGGTCGGAAGAAGGATCTGCTCCGACCAAACTCGCGTCATAAGCCTTTTTTCCAATGATCACCTCGATATTATCCGACCCATTTACCACATGATTATTGGTGATAATGTATCCGTCATTGCTATAGATCACCCCTGACCCGCTACTAATGGACTGTCCACCACCCTCTCCAAAAAAATAATCCATCCAGCTGCTGCCGTATTTACTTTGCGAAATGGTCTTGATATATACCACACTTTTGGTAGTTAGATTGGAAGCCTGAATAAAATCTGTTGGTCTCAGCAATGCGTCGGTAGTACTGCTACGCGTCGTCTCATGAGTAGAAGGAATGACCTTAGCACTATTAAAATCTTTGACAAATCCATGGTTTACAACTGGTATTTGACCTATAGAATCCGCACTTATATTATTGGATATCTGATTTTCGTAAAACCACGAACCTCCAATGCCCGATACAAATCCGATAATAATAATGAACAGAGTCTTTTTCATAGCCAATGAAATTTTGTCAGCAATTTTTGAAACATATGCATTTCAAAAACTGTGCAAAAATCTAAGTGCGGAAGAAATAAATTTAGTAACGAGTAAAATGAATTAATTTTTACCTTTGTCGCCATGGGAATTCGATCATTTTTGAGTAAACCTTTCGCCGCTATTGTAGCCAATCAGCAACAGCAATGGTCTTCTAAACCTGGGGAAACCCAGCAGCGTGTTTTCAATAGTATAATCAACGGAGCAGGCAATACAACTTTTGGAAATGATCATGACTTTAAAGGCATAAAAACCCATAAGGAATTTACAGAACATGTCCCTATCCGGGATTACGAGGGATTATCCTCTTATGTAGAAATGATTCTAAAAGGCGAAAAAGACGTCTTATGGCCGGGAAAGCCAGTCTATTTTGCCAAAACTTCCGGCACTACTTCCGGCACAAAATATATCCCCATCACAAAGGCATCAATCCCCAACCACATCAACAGCGCTCGCAATGCGATATTGAGCTATATCCATGAAACTGGCAATGCGCAATTTATTGATGACAAACTTATTTTTCTTTCCGGAAGCCCAATTCTAAATCAGCAAGCCGGAATCCACACAGGCAGGTTGTCCGGCATTGTCAACCACCACGTTCCGGGATATTTGCGCACTAACCAACTGCCGAGCTATGAAACCAATTGCATAGAAGACTGGGAAGAAAAGTTGGAAAAGATCATCGATGAAACCATCAACGAAAAGATGTCGCTTATTTCTGGGATACCTCCATGGGTTCAGATGTATTTTGACAGGATCATCGAGCGTACCGGCAAGCCGATCAAAGATACATTCCCTCATTTCTCCATGTTTATTTATGGAGGTGTCAATTTTGAGCCATATCGGGCAAAGCTTTTCGAATCCATAGGAAAGGAAATTGATTCCATCGAGACCTACCCGGCATCAGAAGGTTTTATTGCCTATCAAGATTCGCAGCGGGAAGAAGGTTTGTTGCTCCTCCTCAATTCGGGGATATTTTTTGAGTTTGTTCCCACGGACGAATATTTTTCAGAAAATCCTACAAGACTCACGATCGAGGAAGTGGAATTGGGCGTAAACTATGCGGTAATTATCAATAGCAATGCCGGATTATGGGGATATTCCATTGGCGACACTGTCAAGTTTGTCAACAAAAATCCGTACCGATTGGTGGTAACGGGAAGGATTAAGCATTTCATCTCGGCATTTGGCGAGCATGTGATCGGAGAAGAAGTGGAAAAATCCATGAAATCTGCGTTGGAGAAATTTCCGGAAGTGGAAACCATAGAATTTACTGTTGCCCCACAGGTCACACCTGAAGAGGGCCTTCCTCTGCATGAATGGTATGTGGAGTTCTCAAAGCCTCCAAAATCCATGGATTTATTTGAGTCTGAGCTGGATGAAAAATTGCAACAGCTAAATTCCTATTATGAAGATTTGATTGTGGGAAAAATCCTGAGACCTCTAAAAATAATTTCCCTGCAAAAAGATGCTTTCCGCACGTATATGAAGTCAAAAGGGAAGCTTGGTGGGCAAAATAAAGTTCCACGACTCGCCAACGACAGACAAATCGCCGAGGAGCTTAGAACATTTCGATTATAATCTTTAGTTTTGCGGGCTTATTTCTGAAAATACTTCATTCTGGAATCCACAAAAAAACATATAGCCATTCTTGGCAGCACCGGCTCTATTGGTACGCAAGCACTTGATGTAATTGCCAAAAATGCGGATAAATTTAGTGTAGAAGTACTCACCGCCGGGAGCAATGCAGACCTGCTCATCGAGCAATCCCAAAAACACAATCCTAATGCTGTGGTTATCGGTGATGAAAATTTGTATCAGTATGTTTTTGAGGCACTTGACCCACTGGATATAAAAGTTTACGCCGGCGAAAAGGCACTGATTTCCATAGTAGAGATGGATACCATTGATGTCGTTTTGACTGCGCTGGTTGGCTATGCAGGACTCAGACCAACTATGCGCGCCATTGAGTCGGGAAAGCAAATCGCACTAGCAAATAAGGAGACCTTGGTCATTGCCGGTGAACTCATCACAAAAGCTGCAAGTGAAAAAGGTGTAAATATTTATCCTGTAGATTCTGAACATTCTGCCATCTTTCAATGTTTGGTTGGGGATTTTCATAACAAAATAGAAAAAATTATACTCACGGCATCAGGCGGACCATTTAGAGGAAAGAAAATGAGCGACCTTAAAGATGTAAAAGCTGCTCAAGCACTAAAACATCCAAATTGGGACATGGGGGCAAAAATCACGATTGATTCTGCCAGCATGATGAATAAAGGCCTTGAGGTGATCGAAGCGAAATGGCTATTTGGATTGACACCGGAGCAAATTGAGGTAGTTGTTCACCCTCAGTCCATCATTCATTCGATGGCGCAGTTTGAGGATGGGTCTATCAAAGCCCAGATGGGCTTGCCGGATATGAGGTTGCCAATTCAATATGCATTGAGCTATCCGGAAAGGTTAAAATCCGATTTTCCGAGATTCAATTTCATGGATTATCCGGAGCTTACTTTTGAACAACCGGATATTGATACTTTTAGAAATTTGAGATTATCGTATCAGGCATTAGAAAAAGGTGGTAACTTGCCTTGCATTCTAAATGCTGCCAATGAAATAGCAGTAGAAGCATTTCTGAAAGACAAATTGGGATTTCTTCAAATGTCTGATTTAATAGCTAAATGCATGGATTTTATGCCCTTTTTGGGCCATCCTACGTTGGAGGATTATATAGAAACCGACAAAGAAACAAGAATAAAAGCAAAAGAAATTATTGATAAATGGGTGGTACATTAGATATTTTGGTGATGGTCGGGCAGCTGATTTTAGCGCTGTCGATCTTGGTGGGAGTGCACGAAGGCGGGCACATGTTGGCAGCCAAGTTTTTTGGTATGAAAGTGGAACAATTTTCCATTGGTTTTCCACCAAAAATATTTGGTTTCAAATATGGTGAAACGGAGTATTCCCTAGGTGCCATCCCATTGGGTGGGTATGTGAAAATAACCGGAATGATCGATGAATCACTCGACACAAAAACCATGGCAGAAGAACCAAAGCCTTGGGAGTTTCGATCAAAACCCGCCTGGCAACGGCTTATCGTTATGTTAGGAGGTATCATTGTCAACGTGATCACAGGAATTATCATATTTGTTTTTCTCACTTACAGCCTTGGTGAATCTTATTATTCCATTGACATAGTGAATGAACATGGAGTTGTCGCCGGACCCCTTGGCAAAGAACTAGGTTTTGAAACTGGAGATAAAATTATCGCCATCAACGGAGAGTCCTTTGAGCGATTTTCAGAAGTACGCGATCCAAATCATTTGTTGGAGAGCAATAGCTACTACACCATCATACGAAACGGACAAAAAATAGACATTCCGGTTCCATCTAATTTTATCGAAAATTTTTCCCGAGAAAATGCCAGCAGTGATTTTATAGAGCCTATTAGCCAGTTTATGGTTGGTCCATTGTCCCAAGGAAAAGGTGCCGAAAAAGGCGGCCTAAAGCCTGGGGACAGAATCGAAAGTATTGATGGAGAAAAGGTTGATTATTACCATGAATTTAAAGCTGACATCGCCAAACATGCTGGGCAGACTGTAACACTTGAGGTAAAACGTCCGGTAGACAAGGAGATGACTGAATTTACCAACGAGCAATTACAAGTGCAAGTTGGCAAAGATACGCTCATTGGGTTTGAAGCAATTATGTTGTTAGATCCAACGATAATGCAATATAGCTTCTTGGAATCCATCCCAAAGGGCACCGAACGTGCGTTTAGCGTGGTGTGGGTAAATGTGAAGGCATTTGGCAAAATGTTCCAAGGAGAACTCTCTCCAACTAAGTCGTTACGTGGGCCGCTAGGCATAATGAAAACATTTGGGGTAACTTGGGATTGGATTCGCTTTTGGACGCTAACGGGGCTTATTTCCATGGTGTTAGCATTTATGAACTTGCTGCCAATCCCCGCTCTCGATGGCGGACATGTGGTCTTTCTGATGTATGAAATTATTTCAGGCAGAAAGCCTTCTGACAAATTTTTAGAAAACGCTCAAAAAGTAGGCATGGTATTGCTGCTCGGCCTTATGGTTTTTGTGTTCTTCAATGATATTGTTCAGGAGTTTTTTTAGCAGGGATTCCAGCATTCGTACAGGTTTTGCAGGTAAGTATGGAATACACAGGGATTAGTGAGTATTCGCTAAATTTGTAAAAGAAATTTCCTATTTAGAGAAATAGAGACTACCATTTCTCCTCTTCTTCCTCTTGCATTTGCTCACGCATTTCTTTCAATTCATTTTGAGAAGGCCGATAAAGTTCAAACTCAACCCGGCGGTTGAGGGCTTTGTCTGCTTCTGTTTTTTCTTCTACAATTGGCTGGGAACTTCCATATCCATAAGTTTCTATCCGCGCAGCCGAGATATTTCCAAAATAGGTGATATACTCTGCAATGGCTTTTGCCCTGTCTTCGGACAATTGAAGGTTTAAATCATACGCACCGTCAGAATCCGTATGCCCCGATATTTTTAATTTGAAATCAGGATTGTCCAGCAGAAACCCAGATAGTTTGTCCAAGTCATTGTACATGCTCGTCTTCAGTTCGGACGAACCATTGTCAAATTCTATCGTTTCAAATTTCAATCGGCTGGAGATGGATTCCGTAACCATATTGAGTTCTTTATCTCCATCTAGAAAGAATATCTCTTCCACCCTAAAAAATTCATCTCCTTGAATGATCAGTAAATATTGTTTGTTGTTGATAAGTTTAAAATCAAATTTCCCCTCGTTGCTCAGATACTGCGGAGCCACTTCAATTCCAGTTTCTATATCGATGATCGATACAATACCCCGCTCAAACGGGTTTCCCGTATCAGCATCGAGTAGAGATCCATACAGTCTTGTTGTGGCCAATGGCTGAGCTTCCATCGGCAATGGGAAGGAATACAAATCCAGATTATCAAGGTCATTTTCTATTGATCTGGCATAGAAAAGGGTTTTACTTTGGGCATCGATCGTGAAATAAAATTCACTCCCTGTGCCATTTACCAACGGCCCTATGTTGTCTGCTTCTTGCCAAAAACCATCCTTTTTCCATGACTTATAAATATCAAATTCCCCAAAGTTCAATGGATATCCATTTGAACTAAAGTATAAAATATTATGCGCCGGATGAATAAACGGACTCACCTCACTATTCCTACTATTAATGATCGGTCCAAGGTTTTTTGCCGAGGCCCAATTGCCCTTTTTATCTTTATGGGTAAAATAAATATCTGACATACCGAAACCTCCTATTCGATCAGAAGCAAAATAAAGGGTATCGTCATTGTGGCTCAAAGAAGGGTGAGAATCCCATGAACGACTATTTACATTTGCCCCGAGGTTGGTAGCCTGCCCCCAAGTGCTATCAGGCTGTAAAACTGACACATAGATATCACAATTCCCATAAGACCCAGGGGCATCACACCGTGCAAAAAACAGTTGTTTGCCATCTTTACTCATACATACCGATCCTTCATTGTACCTTGTATTCAACGCCTTGATCGGGTGTGCATAGTCCCACTGATCAAATTCCGTAGTACTAAAATAGATATCTTCATTTTGCTTAGTACCCAACCCGTCAGACACTGTATTCCTTTTGGAAGTAAACACGAACGTTTTATTGTCCAAAGCCAGTGAAGGCCCATAATCAGAATATTCAGAATTGATAAAATGCCCCATGTTTACCTTCCACCCTCTCGGTGGACTTAGCGTATCTACCTTTCTCCGGTAATCGACCAATTCATAGTAATAATCTATCGGAACATATTTTTCTAATTCCTTTTTACTGATAGAATCATAGTATATTTCGAGGCGCTCCAACTCCAGTTCACCACTACTGTGCTTCAAGACCAGCTGATACAATTTTTTTGCATCGTTCATATCCCCATAGAGTTCCGTTAGCTTCGCATATCTCCACAGCAAATAAGTGTCTTTATAAAAATTTTGTATGCCAAAGTTGGCAATATAAGTACCAAGGTCTTTGTATAATCCCTCCCAATCTTTGGCTGACTCTTTGATTTCTATGGATTTTAGCAGCTTTTCATTGTAGTAAAATGCTGTCTTCCCCACATTTCTAAATTCAAAAATCTCATCAGTAGTAGTAGGCGCAAACAGTTCCTGCTTATCTTTTTTATTGGATTTTTTCTTAGATTTCTTGCGCTGACAATCAGCCTGAACAGTGACCAAAAAGATCAGTAAAGTGGTACATAGAATAAGTTTGCCTAGATGCATCGAGGAAAAATAAAAAATAATTAAGGTTAGGGGTTTATTGCACTAAATATGTCATAAATTTATTTTTTAACCAAATAGATGTAAGTACTAAGGTCTTTTGGCATAGGTATTGAACATTTGGGATGTTATAAATAAATGAGGACAAACACGCCATTTTGGCAGGGAAGATATTTGTATGAGCAGAAAGAAAAAAGAGAGACTCACATCGTTAACATTTTCAAATTTTCAAGAAGACGATTCCGGCGAACTTATCCAATTGATAGCACCAGATGATGATGAAGGTATTGGCAACGAACCAATGCCCGAAAATTTACCCATATTACCTATAAGAAATACGGTCTTGTTTCCCGGAGTGGTAATCCCAATAACCGTTGGTAGACAAAAATCCATTCGCTTGGTAAAAAGTTCCTATCGCGGAGATCGTATTATAGGAGTGGCAGCGCAAAAAAAAACCAAACAAGAGGAGCCCGGTTTTGATGACATATACAATGTAGGTACTGTTGCCAAGATTGTAAAAATGTTGGTACTCCCTGATGGAAATACAACCATTATTATTCAAGGAAAACAACGGTTTGAGATACAAGAGAGAATAAAGGATGATCCTTTTATGCTAGCCAAGGTCAAGTACTTGGAGGATAAATTTCCTGCTAGAAACAAAAAAGAGACCAAAGCGATTCTTCAATCGATCAAAGATTCGGCCAGTAAGATACTGAAGTTAAATCCTGAAATACCACAGGAAGCCCAGATCGCCATCGATAATATTGATAGTCCAAGCTTTCTGACACATTTTCTATCCTCAAATCTGAATGCAGATGTTGAAAGCAAACAGCAACTTCTTGAAATAAGTAATGGTACAAAGCGGGCTACTTTGCTGCTGGAGTATATGATGAAAGACATTCAGATGCTTGAGCTGAAACAAGAAATTCAGAACAAGGTACATTCTGACATTGATCAGCAGCAACGTGATTATTTCTTAAAGCAGCAAATTAAAATACTGCAAGATGAGCTGGGCAATGAAGGTCCAGACCATGAATTAAGATTGCTCAGAGAAAAAGCGAAAAAGAAAAAATGGGAACCTGATGTTATGGAACATTTCGAAAAGGAATGTGATAAAATCATGCGGATGAATCCCGCCGCTGCAGAATACCCAGTAGCCATGAATTATGTGGAATTTTTGGTAGATTTACCATGGAATGATTTTACCAAAGACAATTTTGATCTCAAGCGTGCGCAAAAAATTCTTGACAGGGAGCATTTCGGACTGGTAAAAATCAAGGAAAGGATAATTGAGTTCCTCGCGGTAAGAAAGCTCAAAAATGACTTAAAAGGTCCTATACTTTGTTTGTATGGCCCTCCTGGTGTAGGAAAGACAAGCCTCGGAAAATCTATAGCCAAGGCATTGAATAGGAAATATGTGCGCATGTCACTTGGCGGCGTACATGATGAGGCGGAAATCCGTGGACATCGCAAGACTTATGTGGGCGCCATGCCAGGTAAAATTATTCAGCACATCAAAAAAGTAAAATCAGCCAATCCAGTCTTCGTTTTGGATGAAATAGACAAGGTGAGCACAGATTTTCGAGGTGATCCTTCGTCGGCTCTTTTAGAAGTACTGGACCCTGAGCAGAACAATGCTTTTAGTGACAACTATCTTGAGTTAGAATATAATCTATCTAATGTGCTATTTATTGCAACGGCTAATACATTAGATACGATTCAACCGGCTTTGCGTGACCGCATGGAGATCATTGAATTGACTGGTTATACTTTAGAAGAAAAGGTTCAAATAGCCAAAAAGCATCTGGTTCCCAAGCAAAGGGATGAGCATGGCGTGAAGGCCAAAGACATGACCATCACCAATGACGCTATCGTAAAAATCATAGAGAATTATACTCGTGAATCTGGTGTACGGAATTTGGAACGATTGATAGGAAAAGTCGTTCGATATGTAGCTAAATCAGTTGCCATGGAAGATGCGTATCAAAAAAGGTTGAATGCAGCAATGATTCGGGAGATATTGGGTGCAGAGAGGTTTGATAAAGAACTATATGAAGATAACCATACTTCTGGAGTTGTAACGGGATTGGCATGGACCCAAGTGGGTGGAGAAATATTATTTATTGAGTCTAGTCTGAACAAGGGTAAAGGCAAGCTGACCCTATCAGGGCAACTTGGCGATGTGATGAAAGAATCGGCCATGGCCGCACTATCCTATTTAAAATCGAATGCAGATAAGTTAGGAGTTGATTACCGTGTATTTGAACAGTATGATTTACATATACATGTGCCTGCAGGTGCAGTTCCTAAAGATGGCCCATCTGCTGGAGTTACCATGTTTACTTCGTTGGCTTCTGTTTTTACGCAGCGCAAGGTAAAAGCCAAACTTGCCATGACTGGCGAGATCACCCTTCGCGGAAAAGTATTACCAGTAGGTGGAATTAAAGAAAAAATATTGGCGGCACGAAGAGCAGGCATCAAAGAAATTATTCTTTGTGACAAGAATCAAAAGGACATTGAAGAGATAGATGAAAATTATCTTTCATCCTTAAAAATCCATTATGTCAAAACAGTAGATCAGGTGATCGCGTTAGCATTGTTGGACGAAAAGGTTGATAATCCCATGGTTTTAGATATAAATGAATCCAACAGTTTGGTTGCACAGAATTAAATTTTTTCAAACTTATGGGGTGACTGCATTTAGCAGCTCAGTGAGGTTGAAAAATACAATAAGATAAAATATATGAAAGGTTTTGAAGAACGTAATTTAACTCCGCGACAAATTGTCGAAGAGCTAGACAAATATATAATTGGCCAAAAAAATGCCAAAAAAAATGTAGCCATCGCTATGAGAAACCGTTGGCGTCGCATGAACGTGAAAACGGAGATAAAAGGAGACATTATCCCGAATAACATTTTGATGATCGGAGCTACTGGAGTCGGGAAAACGGAAATTGCCCGAAGAATCGCAAAAATCACAAAAGCGCCTTTTACTAAAGTGGAAGCATCTAAGTTCACCGAGGTCGGTTATGTTGGCAGAGATGTGGAGAGTATGGTCCGAGACCTGGTGGAGCAAAGCGTAAACCTTGTAAAAACCATGAAAAAGGACATGGTAAAAGAAAAAGCACAAGAAAATGTAGAGAAAATAATTTTGGATGCACTCATCCCACCGATTAATCCCAATACTATATCTGCCACTCCTGTAGGGGTTACAACTACCGAAACCCCAAAAACAGATGCAGAATTAAATGAGAAAACCCGTGAGCGCTTTCGCGAAAAAATAAGAAATGGCGAGCTCGAAGACCGGAAAATTGACATCAGCATCAAGCAGGCAAACTCCAATGGAATTGGTATGATCGGGGGAGGAATGATGGATGAGTCATCCATGATCAATATGCAGGAAATGCTCGGGAATATGCTGCCTAAAAAAACTAAAAAAAGGAAAGTAACCATTGCCGAAGCAAGAAAGCTCCTTTTTGAAGAGGAGTCATCCAAGCTCATTGACATGGACGAAGTAAAGGAAGAAGCAATAGAAAGAGCTGAGAACTCAGGAATCATTTTTATAGATGAAATAGATAAAATCGCTGGAAATAGCAGCAAAGGATCAGGCCCCGATGTGAGTCGAGAGGGGGTACAAAGGGACATGTTGCCCATTGTTGAAGGCAGTACTGTAAGCACAAAATATGGCATCATAAAGACCGACCACGTTCTGTTTATTGCTGCTGGGGCATTTCATGTATCCAAACCATCTGACCTTATACCAGAGCTTCAGGGAAGATTCCCGATTCGGGTTGAATTGAATAATCTCACCAAAGAAGATTTTGTACGTATATTGAAAGAGCCAAAAAATGCACTAAGCAAACAATACCAAGCTCTATTTGATGCAGAAAACGTAGAAATATCCTTTAACGACGATGCCTTAGAATTATTGGCAGAAAAGGCTTTCCAGATCAACGAAGAAGTTGAAAATATCGGTGCACGAAGGCTACATACCGTCATGAGCCAAATTCTAAATGACTTCCTTTTTGATGTCCCGGATGTGATCGGAGAAAATGCCAAGATCATTATCACTACAGAATTAGTGGAAGAAAAGCTAACTGACTTGATCAAGGATAAAGATTTAAGTCAATATATACTATAATAAAGCATCTGTAGAATCTGACCGACGTTTGAAAAATAGCACTAATACCATACAGATTTTTCGTGCAATAGTGTACGTAATTCCCGTGCTATTACTGTTTTTATTTTCCATTAACCTACTCATGCTGTCACTTAGCCTTATTGGCAAAGAAACCGTGGAGTCGGTCATAGATCTCATCACCAATCCATTCGTCAGTCTGTTTGTAGGCTTATTAATAACAGCACTCATTCAGAGCAGTTCAGCTACCACTGCCATGATCGTGGCAATGGTAGCCTCTGGATCCTTAGAGATGCACCGAGCAATACCCATAATCATGGGGGCCAATATAGGCACTACGCTCACTAGCAATATAGTTTCGTTAAATTTCATCACTAAAAAAGAAGACTTCAGAAGAGCTTTTTCAGTAGCAACGCTGCACGATCAATTTAATATTTTAGTGACAGTAATTTTATTTCCACTTCAATATAAGTATAATCTACTGGGAATACTGGCAGCAAAAATTTCAAATATATTATCATTCGATACAAGCAATTTAAAAGGTGCTCCAAATACCAACCCTATCTTTAACGATTTTTTCATAGGTAATTTCGTCCTAGATTTAATCGGAAACCCATATTTAGGATTAGCATTAGCTTTGGTTCTGTTGTTTGCCTCAATCAAATTACTAACCAAGATCATTTACAAAATTTTCATTGGTGACCTTATGCTCAAATTGGAGCATCTGCTTTTCAAAAACTATTGGAAATCATTTGGCTGGGGTGTTGGACTTACGGCAGCTATACAGTCTAGCTCAATGACAACATCTGTCGTCGTACCTCTTGTCGCAACAGGAAAAGTTAAGTTCCGAAGTGTCTATCCATTTATTATTGGTGCAAACATTGGTACCACGATCACCGCATTGCTAGCCTCTATTTTCAAATCTCCAGAAGCTATCAGCATTGCTTTGATCCACTTGATGTTCAATGTGATTGGTGGAATAATATTTTTGCTTATTCCCGGTATTAAAAACCTACCGATAATTATATCCGATAAATTAGGGGAACTAACTATTAAGTACAGGGTTATTAGTGTCCTTTATATTATTATTACATTTTTTCTTCTGCCATTTGTCTTGATCTATATGACCAAATAGATGCCTTTCTTCTGAAAAAATATTACTTTTGATTAAACAGATATTGTAAAGATTTGAAAAAGGAGCAATTAACAGATATATTGAATATCAATGGATTGATTACCAAACTAACCAAATTTGTAGAATTAAAAATTGAAATCTACGAATTAAAAGTAAAGGAGCAATTGGTTACGATTGTGGCCAACCTGGCTTCGTTGATATTGATTCTTTCTTTTGGGCTCTTTGTTATTTTCTTTTGTAGTCTAGCCTTAAGTTTTTACCTAAACAGTCTCTTTGGTAGTGAATTTGCAGGGTTTATATGCGTAGGTGGATTTTATTTTCTCATCTGTATATTCCTTATTGTATTCAAAGACAAACTCATTACTAATCAACTATTTGAAGCCATATTTAGTGATACATTAACAGATAGCGACGATGAATCAGATAGCGGCCAACAAGAATAAAATAAAACAAAAGATTGATTCTCTTGATCGGGAATCTCAGAAAATACAATCATCACTGAATGATGAACTAGAAGTAACCAAGGATCGGATTGCAAATATTGGCAAAATCGCCCTCGGTATTGGTGGTGGATTGGTTTTTTCTGCAATTTTACTCAGAGGCTTGTTTGGCAACAAAGGAAATACCAGGCCTCCTCGACGTGTATATCAGCGGTTTAAACATCAAATATTAAGTGAACTGTCTATGCACACTACAAACCTTCTAATAGGAATAGCTAAAGATAAATTGGACGGATATAATAAAAGACATAAAAATGCAGAAAACAAGGATACTGGCCTCACTGATTGAGAAAAAAGAGAAAGGCCAAAAGTCTCTTTCTGTATTGATAGATCCTGATAAAATTCAAAACTCTTCCGCTTTGCAACGGCTTCTTGAGGTTTGCAAAAAGTATAGCATCGATTACATTTTTATTGGAGGTAGTATCTTGGTGAAAGATACATTGGAAGCAACGGTGAGCTATGTAAAAGAAAATAGCGAAATCCCTACTGTTTTGTTTCCCGGAAGCAACATGCACATCAATAAATCTGCAGATGCAATTCTTTTTTTGTCATTGATTTCTGGTAGAAACCCTGACCTACTAATTGGCCAACATGTATCCGCAGCTCCTGTTTTAAAAAACTCAAACTTAGAAGTGCTTTCTACTGGTTATATTTTAGTTGGAAACGACGCAAATACTACTGTGGCGCATGTGAGCCAAACATCCCCTATACCTACAAGAAAACCTGAAATAGCTGTTTGCACTGCCATGGCAGGCGAATTGCTGGGAATGAAACTAATTTATTTAGATGCCGGAAGCGGAGCTAAAGAGGAGGTTCCTCAAAAAATGATTGATCAAGTCCATAAAGCTATTAAAATTCCATTGATTGTAGGAGGAGGCATCAATACCATAGCAAAAGCTGCAACTGCATACCAATCCGGAGCTGACATGATCGTGCTTGGTACTGCGGTGGAAAAAAATATAAATTTTATTCCGCAAGTAGCTAAGATTCGAGATTTGATGAATTAGACATTCATCAATGATTCCCTTCGGCGCATTTTGCCAGCAGGAATACCAAACATCATCTTAAATCTTCTGCAAAAATATGCGGTATCTTTATACCCCACATCAGTTCCTATTTCCCTGATACTCTTTTTAGTCGTCCTTAAAAGACTGACCGCCCTTTCCATTCTCTGGTATTCGATATAATCCTGCGGATTAATACCAGTAAGCATTTTAAAATATTGACCAACATAGTCTTCAGACACATTGGCTACTGAAGCCAAGTTTTTATTGGAAAGATCTCCTTCTAAATGTTCTTTTATATAGGCAAAAATATCAATCAGTCTCGGGTCTTTGAAATAGGTACTATTTGTAGCGAGTTGTTCAACAAACAATTGATTCTTTATAACATACCTTATAATTTCCACAACAAGGTGATCAGTGATCAGTTTTATGATTCGCTCATGACCAGCCACGTCGGAATTAGATTCTTCAATAATTGTGGCAACAGCTGGATTCACTTTAGGGTTATCATGAATGATAAAAGGAGGAATATCAAGTGAGGCAAAGAAATTAACAGAATCAAAAACTTTAGCATCAAAATTCACGAAGGTAAAACTTTCTATCTCCGGATCTTCTATCTCCTCTAAACCGATACTTTTAAAATAGTTCTCTCTGTTAGAAATAAAATCATCGTTTGACAATCCGACAGCATTGCCACTGCCAAACGTAATGGACACATTTTTACCCCCAGGGACAAAAAGAACGTCTCCTTTACTTACTACTTCCTTTTGCTTACCAAATCTAATTTGCCCATTATTCAATCGGATTACTGTATTCTCGACATCATAATAATTTTCTATTGTGATGGGCTGTGTAATTCGAATATTATTAGCTTTCTTAAAATGTACATTCAGTGATTCAATAATCTTGTTATAATCTTCCATCTACGAATTGTGCAATTAAATCAAAATAATTTATGCCTTTGAACCCTAATTATCGTTTCAAAAATCGATATAATTTCGGTAAAAATCAAATATAATATTGCAAAAGTACAATAATATTTGGTAATAAGCCAAAAACATAAAACGATGCACTATCATGGATTATTTCAAATTTTGTAACCAACTGATCACATTAATTTATTAGTATATATCAAGAATACAAGTTGCAGAATGTGATATGACTAGCTAAGGATACTACTTGGATTTTATGATAATATTCAAATCATTACATAATGTACACAGAAGTATTTGCCTTTAATACAGCAACTTGTCTAAAGAACTGATTGCAACAAAATGATAATTTGGCCTGGCATTTTTATAGATAGATAGGGCAAGATCTTTACCTTTTGCTGTTGTTATCAATTCTCCATAAATAGGCGTAAGAAATTTTCTCCTTCCAGTTGTGACCAGAAATTGCTCCATTGCCTCGAAAGAAGATTGGTACAAATGTCGTGCACAATGCACATACCAAACACCCAGTATCTCAGCATTTCCACTATGAGTAAAGTCGAATTGTGCATCAAGTTGAGTCATGGATTTTTGATCCATTTCATAAGGCAAATTCTTGATAAAATGCACCCACTCATGACTCGACCAGGCTTCTGTGGAAAAGGCGATATTTCCCTCTTTCCATTGAAGAAGTGCGCTATCTATCTCCTCAAATCTTGCAGAATGTACTTTTGGCATACTTTCCGGAAGTCCTGTTCCATAGACCCAGTCATTCAGGTCGGCCATGGGTTTTAGACCGTTTTTCTTAAATAAATTCTCATTCAGATATATAAGAAACCTCTCTGTATTGTTGGAGGTAAAGGCAAGCTCCTCAAAATACTTCTTAAGAAACACATCAAACTTTTCCCTGCCTACGTACTCTTCAAGGTATTTCAGAAAGAAATATCCTTTATCATAAGCGATAGACGTAACACCATCATCGGGATTTCTCCCGGTAAGATCCAATTTTAGTTTCGTATCTGATTCCTGCCCACTATCCATGAAGTTTGCTACTTCCTCCTCTAAGCCCTGCTGACTCAAAGCAGACAACATATCCGCATAATCCTTTCCCTTTAGTGCTTCCATGATGCGCGTTTCAAAGTAAACAGTAAACCCTTCGTTGAGCCAGAAATCACTCCAAGTGGCATTTGTCACCAAATTGCCAGACCACGAATGCGCCAATTCGTGGGCAACTAATGAAGTAAGCGATTTATCCCCTGCAAGAATGGTGGGTGTGGCAAAGGTAATGCGTGGATTTTCCATGCCGCCAAAAGGGAAGCTCGGCGGAAGCACGATCAGGTCATAGCGTCCCCAACGATACTCGCCGTACAATTTTTCCGCAATCCTTAGCATATCTTCCATCTCACTAAATTCCGATTTGGCCCTCCCCAACATTGAAAGTTCTGCATATACTCCGGTTCGGACACCAATTGGGGCAAAATCTATTCTCCCTACAGCTAGAGCCATCAGATAACTGGGTATCGGCTGTTCCATTTTGAAATGGTAAATACCATCTTCACTTGCTTGTTGCGGATTTTCAGCACTCATCAGCACCAAAAATCCTTTGGGTACAGTCACCTTGGCAGTATACGTAAAGCGTACTCCCGGAGAGTCCTGAAGAGGTATCCAGCTTCGAGCCAAAATGGCCTGTGACTGCGTGAATAAAAATGGATCAGTCTTATCTGCAGTCTGTGTCGCGCCGAGCCATTGTAGTGCTTCTGCACCATGCCCCGTGGCGTATTTTATAATAATTTTGTTTATAGAACCATTTAGTTTGACTTCCAAGGCCGACCCAAAAATTGGATCTTCTTCGAGTAATTTATATGCAGCCTTATCTCCATTTGCATAAGTAATGCTTTCGATTTTGAGGTTCTTGGTGTCCAAAATAAGTTTTTCAGCATTAGGCTTTGCGACAAACTCCAATTCAGCGGTGCCTCTAATTTGCTTTTGTGCAAAATCTACATATAAATCCAAATTCATGTGTCTCACCACAGCCTCATTTGGCTGCGAAAATGAATGTATGTCCTTCACAATATCTCCCATAGTTCCTGCTGATTTTCCTTCATTAGTTTTGGTCTGACAAGAAATTGCACCAAAAATAGCTAAAAGTAAAATTCCTGTTATAAAATTAGTCAGCCCCATTATGTTGTATTTACTTGTCATTTACCCAATTAGTTCAAAACAGATTAATTTATAAAAATCTACCCCCCTAAAAAACCATGATTTTAATTTTGGATTAAGTCCTTAAAATTCATGAATTATATGATAAACCAATAATTCTGGCCTTCATTTTTATATCTTTATTTTTTGAAAAATATCAAATGACAGGCACTATTCGGGATGGATTAAATTTTGCAGGCAACCTAACAGGCCCACGGGCTATAAATGCCTGGAAAACTTATAAAAGCTTTAAAAAATCCATGAGAAGCAAATCCCCAATGCATCCCGGATTTCCTTGGAGCATTTCTGTGGAACCCACTACTTCATGTAATCTGCGATGTCCGGAATGCCCTAGTGGCTTGAGGGCATTTTCCCGACCAACTGGCATGATGGAGCAATATACATTCGAAAAAATCATCAATGAACTTCATGGATATTTGATGTATTTAACTTTGTATTTTCAAGGTGAGCCCTATCTAAACCCGGGGTTTCTAGATACTGTCCGTTATGCAAATCTCAAAAATATTTATACTGCTACTTCTACAAACGGACACTATCTAACCAAAGAAAACGCTCAAAAAACGGTGCAAAGTGGATTGAGCCGATTAATCATATCCATGGATGGCACAGACCAGCAGACATATCAAAAATATCGGATTGGTGGAAAGCTTGACAAAGTGATTTCCGGGATAGAAAATCTGGTAACTGCTCGAAAAGAACTAAAACAAAAGACCCCATTTATCATTTTACAATTTATTGTCTTTGACCATAACATTCACCAAATAAAGCAGGTAAAATCCATGGCCAAAAAGCTTGGAGTTGACAAGCTTGAACTGAAAACGGCCCAAGTTTATGATTTTGAAAAAGGTTCGCAGTTGATCCCCGAGGATAAAAATTACAGCCGTTATCAAAAAAACGAAGATTCAGAATACAGCATTAAAAGCAGCTTAATGAACAAATGCTGGAAAATGTGGCATTCCTGCGTAATGACTTGGGATGGAAATATTGTGCCCTGCTGCTTTGATAAAGATGCCAAATATACCATGGGAAATATCCAAACTCAATCGTTCGGCGAAATTTGGAATGGCCCAAAATATCTGGATTTCAGATCTCGCCTTCTGGCAAACAGAAAGGAAATTGATATTTGCAAAAACTGTACGGAAGGACTAAATGTCTAATTTCCATCAGTGCCTTCTTTCAATCTTTTGGAGGATACATCCGGAAGACATTTATCGCAATGCCCCGACTCTGTCTTTCCTGCATTGAACTGGCGATACAAAAATCTTCCCAAATAGATCATTGCTATGATAAAAATAAGTCCGACCAAAATAGATTGCAGCATGTTATTTATGGGTTTATATTAGAAAACTGCTTAATAACATAAATGTTATCCCTTCCAATATTTTGAAATAACTTTGTACATTTCTGGCTGAGTGGCTCCTCCAGCTATAATGGCATTGCCGAATACATAGTTATCTCCTCCCTGATAATCCGTGGCCTGTCCACCTGCTTCGAGCACCAACAAAACCCCTGCAGCTACATCCCAAGGATGTAGACCATGCTCAAAAAATCCTTCAGACCTTCCTGCAGCCACATAAGCAAGATCTGCTGCTGCGCTTCCAAGCCTTCTTATACCATGGGATTCCTTCATAAAATGGCCGAATATTTTCCAGTATTGATCCAGATTTTCAAAAGCCGTATATGGCATACCGGTGATGTACAACCCTTCTTTAAATTCCGTGACTGCGGAAATCTCGATTTTTTCTCGGTTACAATATGCCCCTCCTCCCTTGATGGCATGGAAACATTCATCGGAACTGATCACATACACTACCCCTAAAACAGGTATATCATTTTCAACCAGTGCAATGCTGACAGAATAAGGCGGAAGGCCATGCATAAAGTTAGTAGTGCCGTCCAAAGGATCAACCACCCAGTTGTACACGTCAGCTTTTGTCGTCTCAGTTCCTTCTTCGGTAATAAAACCAGCTTCAGGCAACGTGAATTTCAATGTTTGAACGATCATTTTTTCGGCTTCCATGTCTACGTAGGAAACCAAGTTATTTAATC
>JAUHYU010000099.1 GCA_030426345.1 Bacteroidia bacterium | reverse complement strand
TAAAATATTCACTATTCCCGAGTTTCTTGAGATCAGGTACAACAAGTCAGCCCGCCTCTTTTTTTCAGGTCTAATGTTGGTGATCAGCGTGATGACCAAGTTGGCATTTACTTTATTTGCCGGAGCTCTTGTGCTCAACGGCTTGCTGGGCTGGAATATCATGACAACCGTTTTCGTTATCGCAATGGCTGTTGCCGTATTTACCATGATAGGAGGTTTTACGGCGGTGGCCTATACTGATACCATTCAGGCTGCCATCATGATAGCCGGGGCAATTATTATGCTTCTCATCGGCTTGGACAAAGTTGGCGGCTGGGATGGTTTGATGGAAACTGTGCCGGAAGCCATGACCATTGCAAAACCAAATGATGCTGCTTATCCCTTTTGGGGAATCCTTGCGACGGCATTCTATGCAGGCATTTTTTACTGGGGAATCGACCAAGTCAACGTACAGCGTACCTTGGCTGCCCCAAATCTGAAGCAGGCCCGCTGGGGGGCAATGTTTGCGGTTTTTCTTAAGCTATTCCCTATTTTTATTTTTGCGCTACCGGGCGTTATCGCTTTTGCACTTTACCCCGGGTTGGAAGGCGAAGAAACCCGACAGACTTTTGTGCTATTGTTAAATAACTTATTGCCTTCCGGGCTTCGTGGGCTTGTTTTGGCTTCGCTCGTTGCGGCACTGATCACTTCGCTGATCGCCGTTCTCAACTCTGTTTCCACGCTTGTCGTGAGGGATTTTATTTTGGAGTTTCGACCAAATATCACGGAAAAAAGACAAGTGTTTGCTGGCAGGGTCGTGATCCTGATTGCTACCTTCCTCGGAGTTGGCGCGGCTTATATGGTTTATAAAAATGAGGAAGGTTTATTTAAATACCTCCAGACCATCAGCGCCTATCTGGTGGTTCCGATTTTTCCGGCAATCTTTTTTGGGATAATAAGCAAAAAAGTAACATTGTCTGCCGCAAAGGTTTCTGTTGTGGTTGGTATTCTTATCTCATCTCTATTCGTGGCAGATCAATTTATGGGGCCTGAGGAAGGCCAACAAATGTTTCCATTCCTACACCATGGGCTGACGCTGAATTTTGGATATCGCGGACTTTGGGCTACCATATTTATTACAGCGGTCCTATTTGGCGTTTCGGCTTTCACCGAAAAAACCAGCCCTGAAAAGCTTGAAAAAACCACGGTAAACTATGCTGGTAAGATCGAACCCTTCTCAGGAATTACAGACTGGAGGCTTCATCTGGCGGTTTTGTCATTAGTGACCATTGTGCTTTACGTGTGGTTGAGTTGATGTTTTTATATTTTGGATGATGAAGAAAACATTAGCCTACATATTTTAATGATGCATTTTAGTAATATTAATGTACCAATAACTGACCCTAAATTTGCAGAAAATGAAAAAATTTGAATACAAAATATTAACAATAAGTGTAGATCATTTGAGAAGAGAAAATTTTCAATCTGAACTTGATAAAAAATTTCAAGAATGGGGAAATGAAGGTTGGGAATTGGTAAAAATGGAGCCAATTTCCTCAGGCGGTTTATTTTTTCAGGGAAATAACACAAAAGAATTTCTCGCTGTTTTTAAAAAAGAAAAGTAAATACCTGATGTGATTTAAGAGTTTATAGAATGGTTCCCAACAGCATTAAAAAGCCTCTAAGATCCATGGATTTTAGAGGCTTTTTTTGGTTTATTCAGATCAATTGTTTTCAGCAGGCACTTCGTCTTTTATTTTGATGGCTTTAGTTTCTGGGGATGGAAATGGTATTCCTAATTCGGTCAATAGCTGAACTGTTTGCTGAAAGGACTTATTAGCTTGCTCGTTTGAATACTCGGTGATCAAGTGGATCGCCTGCTCCGGATTGTTCTTATATATTTTCAATGCCTCTTTTTCAAATTTTTCCTGCGCCTCAAAGAGGGAGACTTCTGTTTTTATTTTCTTATCAAAAGCGATGGGATATTTCTGAACGAAGTCACTGTTGATATTCGCAGAAAGTACTTCAAAGTTCCAATAAGCAAGGTTTTTACTCATTTGATGAATATCTGCTGGAGGATTGTAATGGTCTTTCATGGAGTTGAAATAGCCTTTTTTTGCGTAGTTATCAGGAACTTTCGTGACCCCACAATACCATGGAATGAACGGCTGTACGTCACATCGTCTGGGGGCTATCCACATGACGGTGCCTATTTCTACGGGCATCCATGGGCGCGACTCAACAACGAAACTATAGATAGTTCCGCCGTTGCAAATCATTCCCTCGTTGAGCTCATAAGGGTTTCCTATGGTGCAACTTTCTGTTTTGTCCATCCCTTGCATACCCTGGCTGTGTCCTGCCAAAAGTTCCATCAGTCTTTGTTTGCTCACTTTCTTTTTGGGTTTAAAAGAAAAGGGGAAGTTGTCATTTCTCTGGTAATCTTCCTCTAAAGAACTATACGCTGACCATGCCCTACCAGTATTTCCTTTGTTGCTGAACGCTCCTTTGGAAGCGTATGTTTTCCGAAAGTTGAATTTTTCATTTTCGTTCGGCTTATACCATCCCCTCTCTTGGGCATAAGAAATAAGATCTGCCGAGCCTAGGTAGTTCACGGTATCTTTTATATCCATTTCTGCGATTGGGTAGTAGTTTGGAAGTATCATGACTTCATCATCAGGAACCCGTGCCGCTGCCCATCGCCTGCCTTTGACTGCTGATAAAACCCATGCTTCTTCTCGGTCGGATATACAATAGGACCTACCCGACCCGCGATAACCAAATTGTTCGATAAGGCTTCCTGCAATGTGTATTGCTTCTCGTGCAGTTTTGGCCCTTTGCGCCATGATAAAGCGAAGGTCATAAAGAATACCTCCTTGTGTAGTATCCATTTTGGTTTCTCGTGAACCACAGAAATTAGAGCCAATACAGACACCATATTCATTCATAAAGCTATCGGAAACCTCCATGCCCGGAACTTCCATCCAGAGGAATTTATTGGTAGTGGATACCTGCGGTATGCTGCCTCCGTACTGCAAGATTGCTACTGCTCCTTCTGGGTGGCTTTTACTTGGCTCCACATAGTAGTTGACAAGTTGAAATCCATCATCGTCATTGTGGCCATAAAGTAGCGTACCATCAACGGAAGCATCTTTTCCGACAAGTACAGAAAAACAGTTGTATTCAGATGGCAAAATCTCTTGCCCCAAACTGGTGATACAAGAAATTAAAATGAGTAGAAACGAACTGGAAAATCTTTTCATTCTGCTGTTTTTCATATTTACAATCCTATTCCAATTCACAAATGTAATGATTATAAAATTTAGATTGAAGAGTATCAAAAGTACTGACATCAGAAAACAAGGATGAATAAATCTGTCTTCAGCTTATTCAGAAATGAGAGTTAGAAGCATGGAAAATCCATGGATTTTCCATGCTTCTAACTAGCGCCTTACCTTTCTTAAAAACGGGATGGATATAGCGATGATAATCACTAGTCCGGAGAGTAAATAGGCCCAATAGTTGGTTACTTTTGATTCGGCAGTCATCACAAAATCACTATCCAGATATTTGATAATATCGACATTCCACGAAAGTGTATCTCCCTTCAGGATATCTGCGTTGGTGTCGATAAGCAAGCCAGGCATGATCAATTTACTTCCGTAGTCTTCAGAAATGCCTACGAACAATTCGTTTTCATATCTTTTCTGCAAATCTGCTTCTTCCGCCAATTGCTCGAAAGTGATCAGTCTTGCAGAATCCAATGACAACTCTTGCCCTATCAACTTTGCAATATCCTCGATATCCAAGGAGTCATTGAACAGGAAGTCTAATGTGTAATTTTTCTTGATCAATTCTTCGGTTTTGTTTTTTGCCGATAGTTGATTTGACTGATTTCTATCCAGCAGATTGGCCGAATCTGCAACAAGCCATAAGTCACTAAATAATCTAGAAAATAAACTTTCGTTGAACCAGCTATCATACCTCTCTTCAATATTATCCAGCATGGATTTTCTGGAAATGCTATCCAAATCCATGAGATCGGGATGACGTCCGGGATCGCTGCTTTTATAGATTTCAATTTCCTTGTTGGTCAAATAATCCTGCAATGGGATTTCTGTGAGCAGTCCTTTGTACGACTCAGAATAGTGATAATCTGTATGAAACCAATTAAATTTTTTCTTCAATCCCACCTTTCTGCGATAAACGTTCAGCGAACTGTTGTCAGTGGCATAAGATGCACTCAGTTCGTTGATATCTTTGAACGATTTGCTCAACACGGCCGTGGTGTCATTCAATGTGTCCAATTTCCATGAATGGTCGATAGGGATTGGCACTTTGCTCATGATGGTGTCAATTCCTTCATATTTGCGAAGGTCAAAATTGCCAAGGGTCCTTGTAAGACTTCCATCTTTATTCACTTTCGTCAGCACGGTTTTTTGCTCCGGGCAACCTGTTAGCAATGGCAACAAAGCGATGATCAAGATAAAATATTTTTTATAAGTCTTCATAGTCATTGGATTTATCAGTTGGCAATTGTGTCTCTTTTTCAATTTTCTGTATAAATTCCCGATAGGTATCAGGGTGTCGATCCTTCAGCACTTTTAGCAGAATGGTATATTTTAATTGCAAATACCGATGCTCATTGAGCAAGTTGTCAGTATGCTTTTCTTCGATCATTTTTGCCTCTTTCCTTTTAAAAAAAGTCTCAAGACTCAATTCGCGTGATGTTGGCACATTTTCAGCTTTGGATTCCATACGCTTTTCGAGGTCATCCATCTTTTGAAAAATCATGGATTGTTGATATACGAATAGCCCAAAAAAAATGGCTGCGAATGCAACAAAGGCATATTTTGTCGCTGGCTTCACCAAGATGGAAATGATCGCTTCTACAATGCGATCAAGTGTGCTTTGAAAAACACTTTCCTGTATCGGATTGATTTTTGCCAGTACTTCATTTCGAAATGCTAAAGGGTTGGCTAGCTCAGGGTTGAAAGATTTTAATTGGCCTATCACCCGATCAGTGTGCTTCAAATCATTCAAATATCCATGACAGGCATCGCATGTTTCCAGATGCTCGGCGATGAAAGCACGTTCCTGATCGTTTAGTTTCTTTTCGAAATAGAGATCGATTTTTTCAAGGTTTTCACATTTCATAGCGCGTTCGTTTTTGCCTTGTCTAATGAAATCAATATTTTCCGAATGGCTTTTCTGGCATGGTAAAGGTTGCTTTTCACGCTGCCCTTCGACATATTCAATATTTTGGCTATTTCCTCCTGCCCCAGTTCTTCTAAGTCGTGCAATACAAAAACAGAATGTTGCCGGGGCGATAACCGTTCAGAAATCATCCGGATATAAGCTATGAACTCCTGCTCTTCAAATTCCATTTTTGGTTCTGTGGTCGTTGTTAAATCCGTATGATCATCCACTTTTTGGAAAATCGTATTGTCCCGATTTCTATCCCGCAGCCTGTCGAGGCAGGTGTTTATCACAATTTTGTACAGCCAGGTCGTAAACTTGAAATGACTTTTATAGGTATGGATTTTCTGCCATATTTTTATAAAACTCTCCTGAGCAGCATCGTGTGCATCGTCCGCATCCCCCAGCATTTTTAGTGCTATGCCATAAACATAATTGCTGCATTTATCGATCAATTTTCCAAAAGACTGCTGATCGCCCGCTTTCACTAATTGGATCAAATCGTACGGAATTTCAATTGGCATAGGAAAATTTATCGTTTGTTGTGATACGCTGGAAATGGCGTTTGGTCAAAAAATAATTTATTTTTTTCCTTTGATAACAATAGGTTTCACACCACTTCAAGAAACTATCAACCTAAATACATAGGAGCATTCTACCATAGGAAATAGTACAAACCATTTAAAATCCATACTGATCAACAAGCAAACTCATTCAAACAAAACCTCCTTAAAGCAGATAAAATTAGTCAATAATTGTTAAATTTATTTTACAACAACAATCTATACAAACATGGAAAACTATGAGACTTTAAATTTGGTACAGACTGTAAGTGAAACGGATACCTTTACGATTGAACGTTATAGGCAATTCAACCGCTTCCTTCCTAAAAAAGCAAAGCATATTTTAGATGTTGGATGTAACACAGGAAGAGGGGGTGATGAACTCAAAAGAATAAACAATGATTTTTTGATTTATGGTATCGATATTGTTGAAGATAGACTTAAGCGATTACCAAAAGATGTATATAAGGAAAATATTTTGGGCTCTACAACTGAAATTCCATGGAAAGACAACTATTTTGATGCCGTCGTAGCTGGAGAATTCATTGAACACCTTTACTCTCAAGATGTTACCAAGACATTGTCAGAGGTTTTTCGTGTGTTGAATTTAAGGGGAAAATTTCTATTGACAACACCAAACCCAAATGACTTAAAGAGAAAATTCCGTAAGGGCACTGTTCTCGGAGGGGCGCATGTATCTCAACATTTTCCGAAAATAATTAAAACTCAATTAATGATGGCTGGTTTTTCAAGTGTCAAAATATACGGAAGTGGCAAAGTAACACGCTATTTGGGCTACTGGTTCCCTTTTCTATCAATTTACGGAAGTTATTTAGCCGTAGCAACTAAATATTGATTCGTCATTGTCATATTATGCAGCTTTTTATGCAGCTTTGTAAAGTATGAGGATATCGTTAATAGGGTTGTACTCGTTGGCCTTTTCCTGAAATGGGATACCCTTAAAGCACAAAAAGCCCATGAGCTGCAGTGCTGTACCTCATGGGTTTTTAATGGTTTATGTTCGGATAATTTTACTAAAACAATGGCTGACCCTCATAGGCATTCGATTCGTCGAGAGGTACCAGATTGCCCTGATAGGTAATCCTCCAACCCCACGGCCCATAAACTGTCGCACGGGCCTGGCCATTAGCTGCCGAGCTGATCGACACCGAAGCATGTCCGATATTGACACCACTCACCTGAATGTTGACGTTGATGCCGGAATCTGGCTTGTCACCCTCGTTGATATCGTACGAACTTACCCTGTCGTCAAAAGTAATCCCGCCCAATCCGTTATATCCAAAATAAAATGGAAACGCCAACTGGATCACCGACTGATCCCCATTTATCATAATGAAATTTGTATTTGGAGAGGTAAAATACGAATTGCCATACCTATCAAAAACCGTGTGAGCTTCCAAAACCCAAGTACGGTCCTTTACCGCTTCCAGCAATACCTTTTTATCCTCCACTGCTTTCAGCATTTTTGCCTCTTTCCTTTGCTTTTTTGTCATCTTATCCTGAGCATTTGCTTGATAAACCCCAAAAGCCATCACCATTAAAACCATACTTAAAATCCATCTTTTTTTCATCTTGTCCTCCTATTCTATTTGGTTTAATTTTGTTATACATAACCCAAATATGATGCCAAAACATGTTATCGACTTGCTCTAAGTCGTGAAGTGTCTTATAAAAAATGCGGAAGAAAACCCTTATAAACCCATGAATTTTCCATGCTTTTATCGGCTTATATAAATAGATTTGCAGTGCTTTTTTCACGAGGGGTCATTCTATATTATATTTTAACATTTTTTAACAAAAAAAATCACTTGGACTTTACTATGGAATAGCGCAATTCAGCAGCTATTTTGTGCCTTTCTGCAATAATTTTAAAGATTTTACCTCTTTTCGGGATCTAGGCTAAGTTGAATTTTTAACCCCACCTTAGTATAATTGCATCTCTTAAAATTAAAAGTCAAAAGATGGCAATACTTATTGAAAATCTCACGAAAGTTTATGGGGATCAAAAAGCTGTAAATGACATCTCCTTTGAGATCAAGACTGGTGAGGTGGTAGGTTTTCTCGGGCCAAATGGTGCGGGCAAAAGTACCACCATGAAAATGATCACTTGCTATATGGCGCCCACTTCCGGAAAGATTTTTCTGGAAGGATTGGATGTGGACAAAGATCCGGAAGAAATCAAAAAGAAAATTGGCTATCTACCGGAAAACAACCCGCTGTACACGGACATGGCGATCATTGACTATCTGAAGTTTTGCGCTGAGATTCAGGGTGTCGAAAAATCCATAATCAATGAACGCATCCATAAAATGGTGGATATGTGTGGGCTCAATCTGGAGCGGCACAAGCGTATCGGAGAACTTTCAAAAGGATATCGACAACGTGTCGGTCTGGCGCAGGCGATGATCCACGATCCCGAAGTATTGGTACTCGATGAGCCAACGACAGGTCTAGATCCAAACCAGATTATTGAGATCAGAAAACTAATCAAGGAACTTGGCAAAGAGAAAACCGTAATCCTTAGCTCGCACATTCTCTCTGAGGTAGAAGCCACTTGTGACAGGATTCTAATCATCAACCGGGGCAAAATTGTAGCAAACGGCACGTCTGAAACCCTTCGCGGACAGGCCCAAGGCAAAGAAATGGTTAAAGTCCAAATCGAAGCCTCCAATGGAGCGGAAATCAAAAAATCATTGATAGGCCTTGCCACTGTTGAATCGGTCAAGGAACTAGAGGAGAAAGAAAACTTCTTTCTCGTGCAGAGCAAGCCGGAAATGTCCTCCAAAAAGGAGTTGTTTGACCTCTGTGTGAAAAACAAATGGTACCTGACAGAACTAACTGGAATAGAAACCAAACTGGAAGACGTCTTCCGTGAAGTGACGAATTAATTTCTGAAGAAACTAAAATATAAAATAATGAGAAGTATTTGGGTAATTACCAAACGTGAACTGGCTTCCTACTTTGATTCGCTTATCGCCTACCTGATGATCATCATCTTTTTGGTGTTGAGCGGGATATTCACTTGGCTTTATGGAAGCACGGTATTTATAATCGGCCAGGCCGACTTGCAGGTGTTCTTCGGCATTAGCTATTGGACCTTGTTTTTCTTTATCCCTGCCATAACGATGCGGTCATTGGCAGAGGAAAATCGCTCCGGAACAATTGAATTGTTGAGCACAAAGGCTATCTCGGATTGGCAGATTGTTGTAGGTAAGTTTTTTGCATGCACATTATTGGTTGGCATTGCTTTGGCCTGCACCATCCCCTATTATATTTCAGTTGCCAAGCTTGGGGATGTCGATCACGGTGCAGTCATTGGAGGGTATTTCGGGCTATTCTTGATGAGCGCGATGTACATTAGCATAGGAATTTTCTCCAGCAGCATTACGAACAACCAGATTGTGGCATTTCTCTCAGCACTATTTATTGGTTCGTTTTTCCACATACTTTTTCAGTTTATGGCCTCAGGATCTACTGGGGTGATCGGAGGGGTCATGGATTATCTGAGCGTAAGGACTCACTACGATTCTCTGAGTCGAGGCGTGATTGATACGCGTGATCTGATATATTTTGGCAGTTTTATATTGGCAGGTTTGGTTTTATCCCAGACAATGCTGTCAAAACGAAATTGGCATAAGTAAAAGCATTAAAAATCCATACAGATGAAGAAAAGTAAAGTAATAAGCCAAATTTTGATCTTTGGAGCCATATTGGTGGTCATCAATCTGATCTCAGAAAAAATGTTCTTGAGACTGGATTTTACTTCCGACCAGAGATACACATTAAGCGATGCTACAAAGGATATTTTAAATGATCTCGATGATGTTATTACGGTGACAGCATACTTCACAGAGGATATGCCTCCGCAACTTCAAAAATCCCGAAGGGATTTCGAAGACCTCCTAATAGAATATGAAAACCGCTCGGGAGGCAACATTGTGTATGAATTTATCAATCCTAATGAAAGTGAAGCTGAGGAACAAAAAGCCCAACAAAAGGGCATCAATCCCGTGATGGTAAACGTAACCGAAAAAGACCAGGTAAAACAAATGAGGGCTTACCTCGGTGCCGTTTTGCAGATGGGTGAAAAGACGGAAATTATCCCGATGATCCAGCCCGGCGCAGGTATGGAATATGCCTTGACTACGTCAATCAAGAAAATATCCGTGCAGGATAAACCGAAAGTCGCTTTTCTCCAAGGTCATGGTGAACCTTCGCCCAATGCCTCCGTTCAGGTATTGCAGCAAATATCCGTGTTGTATGATATTGAACCATATTCCATCACTGATACAGCGGATATTCCTGCCTATTTTAAAACAATTGCCATTGTAAATCCATCGGATACTTTTCCCAAGAAAGACCTCGACAAGCTCGACAAATATCTCAATACCGGCGGTAGTATTTATCTTGCCTATAGCAATTTACAAACAAGCCTACAATCACAAAGTCTGAATGCCCTGCCAGATATTGGATTGATGGGCTGGTTGGCAGATAAGGGTATTACGATGAACAGCCAATATGTGGTCGATGCCAATTGCGGAGCAGTAACCGTACAGCAACAAAATGGGCCATTTATGATGAATAGACAGATTGAGTTTCCTTACTTTCCGATACTCTCCAATTTCTCCGACCATCCAGTTTCAAAGGGGTTGGAAGGGGTCATCATGCCATTCGTAAGTTCGATTTCTTATTTGCCAAAGGATTCAGCTGTGAATATCCAGCCACTGATGTTCTCGTCAGATCATTCCGGAGTAGTAAACACGCCTGTATTTATCGACATTGAAAAGGAATGGTCAGATAGTGATTTCAACGCTCCAAACCAAGTTTTGGGAATCGCGGCTGAAGGGCCACTGTCAGGAACTGCCAATTCAAAATTTATTCTCATTGCCAACGGTTCATTTGCAGTAAATGGCGAAGGCCAGCAGCAGCAGGTAAATCCAGACAATGTAAACTTAGCCTCCAATGCCATCGATTGGCTTTCAGATGATACTGGCTTGATCGATCTCCGCACCAAGGGAATTACTTCGCGTCCATTGGCTCAAGTGGAAGATACAGAGAGGAACCTCTACAAATACGGCAATGTAGCACTTCCAATCCTGCTCATCATTGGCATCGCATTGTTCCGGAGACAGCGCTATGCGCGCAAACGTCAGTCATGGATTCAAGGCAATTATTAGTTGGGAAAAGTCAAAATTTGATTTAAGATGTTAAAAAATATTTCAAGCATAAAACTGATAGGTATTCTGGCAGCACTAGTGCTGGTTTACCTTGGCGTACAATTTTTCGGAGGAAAGTCAAGAAGCAAATCCTTTAAATCAGAATTGGTGGAAATCGATACTGCTAAGGTTACCAGGGTGTTGATAGATGCCAAGGGGGAAAACTTAGAACTATTGAAAGAGAACAACAACTGGAAAGTATCTATTGGGAATGGCAAATACGCAGAAGCGCAAAAAAGCAGTGTTAAAAGTGCACTAAACTCGCTATTATCTATAAAGCCATCGAGGATCGCGGCTAAGTCTCCCGACAAGTGGAAGGAATATCAGGTAGATTCGGCGGGCACACGGGTACAGGTATTTGAAGGCGGAAAGAACACCTTGGATTTGGTGATCGGCAGGTTTGGGTTTGACCAGCAATCCATGCAGCGTATGCAGCAGATGGGCGGTAGGGGCATGCCTGAATTCTACAGCTATTTACGTCTGGAAAATGAAAATGAAGTGTACGTGGCAGATAATTTTATGGGTTCCTCCATCAATACAGATGCCAGCGGATATAGAAACAAAAAATTGTTATCGCTTTCCTCCAATGACATCACAGAAATAGAATTCAGCTATCCCGCTGATAGCAGTTTTGTACTGAGCAAGGTGGATTCTGCATGGAGCATTCATGGAAATCCGGTGGATTCTGCTGCCACTGCGAGCTATCTCAGCGATATACGAAGCCTGACGAATAGCAAATTTGTAGATGATGTACCTGCTTCTGCTTTGGTTTCTCCAACAGTAAGTATGGTTATTAAGCAAAACGGCAAAGACGATGTCATGGTAAAGGCTTTTCAACATCCAGAACACAAATGGATCATAAATTCCTCGGAAAATCCATCAGCGTATTTTTCAGATGAGACCTTGATGCCAAAATTATTTATAGGGAGTGAAAAGATATTGAGCGGATCCTAATAGCAGGTCAGACATTGTCAACTATTCGGTCATAAAAAAGCCTCTAAAATCCATGGATTTTAGAGGCTTTTTTATGACCGAAACTAGTTTATTCTTCAAACATATGCTTGGATCCCTCGCTGTCATATTTGATTTCTTCAAATTTAAAAGGCACTTCGTAGACCTCCTCATATTCCTGCCCCAATTCCAGCATATCCTCATCATCTTCAAAATAATGCCACTCGACCAATACCTCGTGGTCTTCTAAAAATATATTTTCCAGCTCATCCATAATATCATTTACGATCTTGGAAGAAGCCGTATTTACATATTCGAGTTCAAACTTAAAAACCGTTGAGGGGTTCGGATTTTTTCTGTATGATGTAAGCCAAGAAATCACCTGCTCGTAGTGCGCCGTTGCATCTTCCATATAGGATTTTCCGGAAACGCGAAACTCAGGCTTGTCCTTATCAAAAATAATCTCTGGTGTTTCTTCAGAGCCTTTTATATATAAATTTTCCATGCCCAAAAAGTATTTGATATAAAGCTCAATATTATCTTAAATATCTTTGAATTTGTATTCAAATCACTGCAATACCAATCAATGCAAGATAATTTAAATATCTCCTTCTTGCGGCCTTATCAGCAGTTCTTCCACCACAGAATGTGGTGAAAGTCCATAAGCTCCATAAACAGCATCAGCCACATCTTCGGCCTTAATAAATCTTGATTCCGGTAGATCGGTCCCTTCCCAACTGGCTGTCCTTGTCGCTCCGGGCAATACCGCCGTCACACGAATGCCATGGTTCTTCATCTCTTCGCGAAGTACTTTTGTCATACCCAGCATAGCATATTTTGAGATTGAATACGAGCCACCGTTAGCATAAGGCATGATGCTCGCGATGGAACAAATATTGAAAATATGTCCCTTTTTTTCATGAACCATGTGGGCCAACAATCCTCTGGTGAGATAATATGCGCTGTACAAATTGGTTTGAATCATGGTTTCCAGGGCGCCATCTGCCTCTTTGCTGATAGAACCGGGCAAGAATACCCCAGCATTGTTGACCAAAACATTTACATGGCTTTTGTTGGCAATGATGAATTTTACTAAATCATTTACCTCTGCCTTAAACGACAAATCTGACTTTCTTGTCAATACCTGAACATCCGGAAAAGAATCTTCAACTTCGCTCTTCAACCGCTCAAGATCTTCTTTATGCCGAGAACAGGTGATGATATCGAAACCATTTGATGCAAATTTAAAAATAATCGCCCTTCCTATTCCTTTGGTGCCTCCGGTAACTACTGCAACTTTATTCATGTTCTTGATTACGTTGATTGGTTATACAAATCAATGGAAAATATTATCTTTTTTTCATCTATCTGCAAGGTTATTCAAATAATTTACACAATGTTGTATCTTTAGGCCGTTGGAAAAAACCTAACAATATGCATGGAATAGGCAGATACTTCATTTTCTTAGGCAATCTCTTTATCAAAAGGGAACCAGCTAATACTTACCTAAAGCAGATAATGGAGGAATGTATCAAGGTGGGTATTGATTCCATTATTATTGTCACGATTGTTTCTACTTTCATTGGCGCCGTGACCTGTATCCAAACGGCTTTCAACTTGGTGAGCCCGCTGATTCCCAGATATGTGATTAGCTTGGTAGTACGTGATATGACACTATTGGAACTAGCTCCAACGATTACGGCAATAGTGCTGGCCGGCAAAGTGGGATCTAATATCGCCGGGGAATTGGGAACTATGAGAATTTCTGAACAAGTAGATGCCCTAGAAGTAATGGGGATCAATTCCGTTTCATTCCTTGCCTTACCAAAGATCATTGCTTGTGTTATTATGTTTCCTATGTTGGTAATCCTTGCCGGTTTTTTGGCCATTATGGGCGGATACTTAGCTGGTACTTTAACAGGTGTGATCACCCCTCAGGATTATATTTATGGAATTAGGGCAGATTTTCAGGAGTTCAATGTATTTTTTGCTTTGATCAAATCTTTTGCTTTTGCCTTTTTGGTTTCATCTATTTCTTCCTTCAAAGGGTACAATACTTCCGGGGGTGCATTAGAAGTTGGTCAGTCGAGCACTAGTGCCGTTACCAATAGCTGTATTGCCATTTTAGTCGCAGATTATCTTTTGGCCGAATTACTTCTTTGATTGTATGATAGAATTTAAAAACATTAAAAAATCATTTGATGGAAAAGACGTGCTTCATGGGCTCGACAGCAAATTCCTTCCCGGAAGAACCAATCTTATTATAGGATCGAGCGGCACAGGAAAAAGTGTATTGCTCAAATGTATGGTCGGGCTGCTTGAACCCGATGAGGGAAGTGTGCTCTATGACGGAAGGGATTTTACCCACGCCAGCAGGAATGTACGCAGAGATATTCGCAGGGATATAGGAATGCTCTTTCAGGGAGCTGCGCTTTTTGACTCCAAAACTGTGGAGCAAAACGTTCTATTTCCATTGAATGTGCTCACGGACATGCCAAAGGATGAAAAACTAGATCGGGTAAATTTTGTCTTGAAGCGGGTAGGCTTAGAAAATGTCAACCAAAAAATGCCTTCGGAAATTAGTGGAGGTATGAAAAAACGTGTAGGCATCGCCAGAGCCATCGTTAATAATTCCAAATACTTGTATTGTGATGAACCGAATTCCGGGTTGGATCCGCAAACTGCCATCTTGATTGATGCCCTGATAAAAGAGATCACCGAAGAATTCAACATCACTACCGTGGTGGTAACGCACGACATGAATTCAGTCATGGAGCATGGTGACTATATCATCTATATGTACGACGGACGTAAACTATGGGAGGGTGACAACACCCAAATACTTGATACAACGGTGCCGGAGTTACAGGATTTTATATTCTCCAGCAAGCTCGTAAGGTCCATGAAAAAAATGGAAAACATCAAATAGTTTTTGCGGGCTGCCGCAAAAGCATGTGGGATTTTCGCAAGTTTTCTAATTGTTTAAAACCATGGATTTTAGAGGCTTTTAGAACGGAAAAACTGCCAATAGGCCCGGAACCCTTGTGATGTGGCAATTTCTAAAGCAGATACATCAACCTGTTTTATATTTGGCAAGACGGCTTACAATTCCTTGATTTTAATATTCCTGTAAGCCAGCTCATCTCCATGATCCGTGAGCATAATGTACCCAGAATCCATGGTGCCGAAGTCGGGTACATCTTTAAACTTGCTCTTTGCTTTCGCCTGCATAAACGCCTCGCTTCCACGCTCACATTCTACCACCTTTATGCCGTTTAGCCAGTGTTCCACGTGCTTTTCTTTTACAAGTATCCTCCCTGAATTCCATTGACCATAAGGATTTAGCTGTTTGTTTTTTGGTTCAAATAGTTCGTACAAACTAGCGGTAAGGCGCTTTCCATCCGGGTCATTTTTTATATCCTTGTTGTTGAAGTCATCGATCATTTGATATTCACATCCCAAGATCGAACCAGAAGGATATTCCTTAACAAAATACTTTATCCCACCATTTGCCTCTTTAGAAAACTTAAATTCAAACTGCAAATCAAAGCTGGAGTATTTCTTTTTTGTAATGATATTTCCTCCTCGGCCAGACTTTTCATCGCTGTTTACCAACAATTCGTTTCCAACGATTTTCCATCCCTTTTTGGGGAAACTTTTCTTGCCTACCGCAGTCCAGGCATCAGTGTTAGAACCATCAAAAAGCCATGTCCATCCTTGATCTTGAACCACGGATCTCTCATCTAAATCCAACTGAAACATGGGCAATACGGAAAATATTAATATATAATAAAGCATGGAAATCAATGATATTTTAGTTTGCAAATCAGGTTAAAGCATTTGAATTGATCAAATAGCAAGTCGAAAGTTAAATAAAAACCATGAAAAACAGACTATTAAAAAGAAAGAAATCCTTGCGAAATGGAGTGTATAAAGTTCCAATTTAGGTTAACTTTGATCGTGAAGTATTTATCAATTCTACACTTAAAAAATGCATCTAAAATCCATGACTTTCATTGACAAAAATAAACCGATTTTGGTAACTGGCGCATCCGGCTACATTGCTTCTTGGGTCATCAAATTATTGATAGAACAAGGGTACAGCGTTCACGGAACTGTCAGAAACCTTTCCAACAAAGAAAAAACCGCACATCTCGCAGAGTTCGTAAACCATGGAAAATTGACCCTTTTTGAAGCAGATCTCTTGGAAGAGGGTTCATTTAAAGAAGCGATGGAAAATTGCGAATTGGTAATCCATACTGCATCCCCATTTTTTGTGCAAGGAATAAAAAATGCAAAAGAGCAACTGATCCAGCCGGCTGTAGAAGGCACCACAAACGTGCTCGACACCGTCAATGAAATATCCTCCGTCAAAAGAGTCGTGCTTACTTCGAGCATCGCGGCAATCTATGGAGATGCCATTGATATCAAAAATACCAATACTGGTGTGTTTGATGAAAAGGATTGGAACACCACCAGTACGGAGCACCACCAACCCTATTCCCTTTCAAAAACTCTAGCAGAAATGGAAGGTTGGAAGTTGGTAAATGAACAGGAAAGGTGGGATCTGGTTGTGATCAACCCGGGATTTGTGATGGGTCCATCATTGAGCAAAAGGACAGATTCCACAAGTGTTGATTTTATTCTTTCGATGGTAAATGGCAAATTTTCCATGGGTGTACCCGACTTTACCTTTGCGTTTGTCGATGTCCGTGATGTGGCTCAGGCACACATTCAGGCGGGTATTTTGGAGGAAGCAGAAGGCAGGCATATTCTCGTAAACGAAATTCTAAATACAAGTGAAATCATTGTATTGCTACAGAAGGCCTTTGGCAACAAATACAATCTGCCGAAGCGAATCCTTCCTAAGTTTCTTATGTACCTGTTCGGTCCTTCGCAGGATTTTTCATGGAAATACCTGAAAAGAAACCTCGGTATTTCATATAATTTTGACAATTCCTACTCCAAGGAAAACTTAAAAATAGCATACCGTCCAATTGCCGAAACTTTTGAAGAACATATCGACCAGCTCGAAAAAGATGGAATAATCAAAAACACAGGAAGCAAATAATAAATTTTTTAATATTCAAAACCGCTCAAAAAAACTGTCATGGAAAAATCAGCCATTTTTCAAAAAATATTAGATCAAAGCATCGTAGCCATCTTAAGGGTTAAAAATTCGGAGAACATTATTCCTGCGGCCAAGTCTATTCTAGCAGGAGGTATCCATGCCATCGAAGTAACAATGAATACCCCGAATGCACTGGAATACATCACAAAGCTATCTAAAATAGAGGGGCTACTTCCGGGAGTTGGTACGGTGACAAATGCCCAAATGGCCGAAGAGGCAATTAGTGCAGGGGCAGAATTCGTAGTTACGCCAATCACTAAAAAGGAAATAATCGATGTATGTCATAAGTTGGGTAAGCCTGTACTTTCTGGGGCATTTAGTCCGAGTGAAATCTTTCAGGCGCACGAATGGGGCGCGGACATGGTAAAGGTTTTTCCGGCAGAGATCCTTGGTTGGAAGTTCTTAAAATCTATCAGTGGCCCGCTCCCAGATATAAAACTCATGCCCACAGGTGGGATTTCACCTGACAACATAGACAAGTGGTTTGATTCAGGGGCAGCTTGCGTTGGTGTGGGAGGCAGTTTTACCAATGCTGAGATGATCGAAAATCAAGAGTGGAGTCGGCTACAAGCTATTGCCAGAGAATATGTTGACATCATCGCACACTATAAAGCAGCCAAAAAGCCTTCAAAATCCATGGGATAAATCAAACGATCGTTTGTTACCTTTCGTTTTGACCAATTGCAAACTTGCCGATCGGAAATCGTTCAGAAGTTTTGAACTTCCCGTCAACGTACATCTTCATTTGTATTGATAGTACTGCGTTTTCAATTATGTCGAATTTATCTAGTTCAAATTTCTTTGAAATCTTAAGTGGTGGTTGGTAATTCCAAGTATCTGCTATTTGCAAACTTGAAGCTCCAAGGAGTGTATCTATATCGTTTAGCCGAGTTATAAATTCAAATACTAATGAATCAATCCTTTTGAATCTTTTATTTCCTAGTATGCTCATTTCGCAAATGAGTTTGGCTTTTCCGTTGTTAACTGGAATTGGGTTAGGAGTTACGCTCAGACGAAGATCTCGAACTGCTTTAAAAGTTCCATTTTCACACTGCATTGCAGTTGAAATTAACAGAACAAAGTTTGAAATTATCTGAAAAAATCGGTTCAAAATAAATACTCCTTTACAGGCATTGTCCGACTTTTTCCGATTTAATTCAAGATCACCCCGCTACACGTGCCTTTCTGCGTGGTAAGACGACCGAACCAAAGGACCGGATTCTACATATTCGATTCCTCTTTTTAACCCTTCTTCCTTGTACATAGCAAAGGTATCTGGATGGACAAATTCCAAGACTTCGTGGTGTAGTTTGGTCGGCTGTAGGTATTGGCCGATGGTCATCACATCGCAACCATGGGCTGCGAGGTCATCCATAGTTTTAAATACCTCTTCCGGCTTTTCACCAAGTCCAACCATGATCCCGGATTTTGTTCTTTTGCCAAATTCCTTTGTCCGCTGGATTTGTTCAAGACTTCTATAATATTTTGCCTGAGGCCTCACACGGCGATAAAGTCGCTCCACAGTTTCGAGGTTGTGAGAAACAACTTCCTGCCCGCCACTGATCATGCGAATCAGCGCATCCCAGGTATTTTTCACATCAGGAATTAGTGTTTCTATAGTAGTTTCAGGACTTTGCTCTTTGGTTTGTACCACGGTTTGATACCAGATTTCCGCCCCACGGTCTTTGAGCTCATCTCTATTAACAGAAGTGATAACGGCATGTTTCACACCCATTAGCTTGATGGCTTCGGCAACACGTTCCGGTTCTTTTTCATCATATTCCGGCGGTCTTCCAGTAGCTACGGCACAGAAGGAACACCCTCTGGTGCATACATTGCCAAGAATCATAAAAGTAGCCGTACCATACCCCCAACACTCACCCATGTTTGGGCAGTTACCACTTTCACAAATCGTATGTAATTTATATTTATCTACCAGTCCACGAACTTTCAAATATTCCTTTCCAACTGGCAGCTTCACCCTAAGCCATTTTGGTTTTCTGGCCCTAGGTTCTTTTTGCTCTTGTATTACCGGTAATTCTATCATTCCTTAAAAAATTAAGATGCAAAGATAAGAGGTTTAGGCAAAAAAGGAGGATCTTTTCCTGCTATCGACGACCACCATAAAACAGGGTAGCATAGGCCGACGGAAAAATGCTGTAATTTTCTGTGGTAGGCATCAGTATGATTTCCCTAGTAAAGATATCACATTGAAAACCAACTTCGATTCCTACAACATTCGACTTGAACGTACCAAACTCAAAGGACATCCCTGCCTTGGCATTGATCCCAGGCACGATTTTAGATTGGCCTATCCCCTGAAGAAAATTTCCTGTCCCGACGATTTCGTTGAATTGATGCCGCTTTGGATCGTATTGCTCTTTGAT
>JAUHYU010000098.1 GCA_030426345.1 Bacteroidia bacterium | reverse complement strand
CTCTTTCGCTTTTGGGCTTTAAATCTCCTTGCAAAAGCATGTTGTATTCATCGCAAGAAAGATTGCCATGATCGTCGCAGTAGGGGCAGGTTTTGTATTTCAGGCCAAGAGATCCGTTTTTTATTATTACAGTTTGTCCTTTGCACACAGGGCACACCACCAACCCAGTTGGGCCACAATCTACTTTTGGCATTACCCTATAGTCAATCTCTTCACCTGGTTCGAATACTTCACTTCCTTTTTCCACAGAGGCGACCAGATACCTTTCTTCTGCTATTTTGAGGTACTTGGTGCTCTCCTCAAAATATCTTCCGGAGGTTCCCTTCAGAGCAATGTATTTGTTGAGCCAATTGATGCTCTGCTTGTATTTTTCGAGGTAGAAGGAATTTGCCCCAAAATAAAAACAAATTTCTGCTGGCAATACTTTCACCGATTCCAGCACCTGTCTGAAAGATCCATCTGCCTCCTCATATTTACCACTTTCATATTGCTTGATCCCCAAGTCGAGATACTTTAACTGCTGCCCTCTTTCGTATTCCTCCTGCTGCGCCCAGACATCCAATCCAATCAACTGGCTAAACCCAAAAAATGCTACTATGGCAAATAGTTTTATGTTTTTCATATAAATTCTCTTTTTACGATCTATTGGCTAATCACCCTCTAAATCGTATCGTAATCGCTGAACGATGCTACGCCCGAGCGTAATTTCATCTGTATATTCCAATTCGCCTCCGATCGGTATCCCTCTGGCAATAGTAGTTATTTTTACATTAAACGGTTTTAGCTTCTTGGCAATATAAAAACAAGTAGTATCCCCTTCCATCGTAGTGCTTAGTGCCAATATTACTTCTTTAATCTCCCCATCAGAATTTTTCACCCGATCGATCAAGCTATCGATGTGCAGCTCATTGGGGCCTATGCCTTCTATGGGCGAGATAATGCCGCCCAAAACATGGAAATATCCATAGAATTGAGAAGTGTTTTGAATGGCGATGACATCGGGAGTATCCTCTACTACACAAATAATTGAGCCGTCTTTTCGGATTGATTGACAGGTGCAATCTTCAGAATCGGAGATGACATGACACATTTTGCAATACTTGGTTTTTTGCCTCAGATTGATCAATGCCTCACTCAAACTCCCAGTGGTACTTTCTTCTTCTTTCAATAAATGAAGTGCCAACCGCAAAGCCGTTTTCTTTCCAATGCCCGGAAGCCTGGAAATCTCCGTGACTGCGTCTTCAATAAGTTTAGAAGGGTATTGCATTTATAATCAGTTATCAGCCTTAAAATTACGAATGAAAATGACTTTTAACCCGAATAACCCGGGGAATAATTAGGGAAACTTTTGATGTACTCAGGTAATTCAAAATAATTTTTACTCAATAATAATGCCACCGCCAATTTTGAATCAGGTCATTTTACATAAAAAATGATTATACAAAGCGGAATCCGTACATCTACTGATAAGATTGAGAAATAACCGTCGTGTATTGTACAAATGCAAAAAATCAATCCATCGTTTTTCCCTCCATTTCAGTTTTTCCATTAGTTTTACAGTTTAATAAAATCACATACAATGATTCTCAATAGCATTCTCGATACAATAGGACATACTCCTTTGGTAAGACTAAATAAGCTTGCTCCGGCCAATGCCGCACAGGTATTGATGAAAATCGAATCCTTCAATCCTAGTGGGTCTGTAAAGGATCGCATTGCCCTCAAGATGATTGAGGACGCCGAAAAAAAAGGGGTTCTCAAAAAAGGAATGACCATCGTGGAGCCTACATCAGGCAATACGGGCATTGGCCTGGCCATGGTAGCAGCAGTAAAAGGATATCCTATCATTTTCACCATGCCTGAAACAATGAGCATCGAGAGAAGAATGGTGTTGGAACACTTTGGAGCTAAGCTCATCCTCACCTCTGCCGACAGAGGCATGGTAGGTGCGGTGATAGAGGCGCAAGATCTATCAGATAAGGAAGATTACTACATGCCACAGCAATTTGAGAATAAATCTAATTCTGAAGTGCACCGCGAAACAACAGCTAAAGAAATTATAGAGGATCTAGGAGAAGTAGTTCCAGATTATTTAGTTGTAGGTGTGGGTACAGGTGGTACCATCACCGGAGTGGGAAAGGTGCTGAAGGAGAACTATCCTGATATAAAAATCATAGCGGTAGAACCTGTAGATTCCCCGGTATTGTCACAAGGAACTGCCGGGCCACACAAGATTCAGGGGATAGGAGCCGGATTTATTCCTGAGATTTTGGACTTGAATATCATGGATGAGATCATGACCGTAACCAATGAAGATGCATTGGAGGTGTCGAGAAAATTATGCAGCGAGGAAGGAATCCTTGCTGGCATTTCGTGCGGGGCCAATGTGTGGGCCGCAATGCAAGTGGCCGGCAAAGCCGGAAAGGGCAAGACTGTGATCACCTTTTTGCCGGATACGGGCGAGCGCTACCTGAGCACTCCGCTTTTTCAGAGAGATTAATTTCATGGATTTTAAGGGCTTTTTGGCACACTTTTATCCCATCACAGCATGAAGGTAGATGGGTTTTTACTGCTATTGCTCGCGATGATAGCGCTGGCCTATTTTGTGCCGGGCATTGAAGCTGTCGTTCCACTTCAAGAAATCAGCACGTATGGCATCTCGGGGATATTCTTTTTTTATGGCTTAAAACTCAATCCACAAAAGATGAAGGAAGGGCTGTCCAACTGGAAGCTGCACCTCCTGATTCAAGCATCCACTTTCATGGTTTTTCCTATGATTGTGTTGGCCTTTTTGCCAATAATCGGAGAGGCGCATTACACACTTTGGCTGGCCATGTTCTTTCTTGCCGCGCTGCCATCTACTGTTTCCTCCTCCGTCGTGATGGTTTCGATAGCGAGAGGCAATATTCCTGCTGCCATTTTCAACGCTAGTCTTTCGGGTCTTATCGGTATTGCAGTCACGCCTTTGTGGATGGGGATTTTCCTTGAAGCACAGAATACATCATTCAATTTGGGAAATGTATTTCTAGAACTTTTGGTGAAGATCGTTTTGCCTGTAGCCATCGGCATGTTCATGCATCGTTTTTGGGGCGGTTTTGCCGAAAGGCATAAAAAACGTTTGGCCATGTTTGACAAAGCCATCATCCTCATCATCGTTTATCTCAGCTTCAACAGTTCCTTTGCGGGAAAAATATTTGCAGACATCAGTTGGACAGCGCTTCTATTTCTTGGTTTGGCGGTTGTGGTTCTTTTTGCCCTCATGCTGTTTTTGCTCAATTTGGCGAGTAAAAAGCTTTATTTTTCCATGGAAGACCGGATCGCTGCCATGTTCTGTGGATCGAAAAAATCATTGGTTCACGGCACGGTATTCTCCAATGTGCTGTTTTCGGGAATGGCCAATGCTGGTATTTTTCTAGTTCCGATCATGGTTTATCATGCCTTTCAATTGTTTGTGATCAGCATCATCGCGCAGCGGTTTCAGAAGGAAGTGGAGTGAAGTATTTGTTGTTTTGATCGTGTGAATTTGGAAGAAGTGGGAAACAAATCCTCTCAAAACCTTCAGGATTTTCTGTCATATAAAAGTCTCTAAAATCCATGGGTTTTAGAGACTTTTTCAACTGGTTTTTTGTGAATTAAGAGACCAAATCAATAAACTTCCGTCATTGTGAACGCAGCTTTTGCGGAGTGTGACAATCTGCTGGCTGTTTACAATTATTTTTCAGATAGCAAGAGATTGCTTCTTCCTCCTCTCGTCGTCATTGTAATGGCGGCTTTTTATATTCATTAAAAAGCTCCTCAAATCCATGAAATGCCTCTTTTCATATCTTCCGAAATATTATTGATCGAGATGTTTTCATAGGCTTATTGTAATTCCGCCACGGGCATTTCTCTTTTCAGAAAAAGGACACTTTGTTGGCCCTTTGGCTAATAAATATTTGTTAGCTTACCTAAAAAATAAAAATGTCTTGTTGCATATATTCAATTGTTACAGGCAATTATTGAACTATGAATATCAAATTTCTTAAAGGGATAGTTAATACCCTTCAGTAGGTTCTCCTGATATTTTCAGGAATAACCACACTTCCTACACCCCTGATATTCAGCAAGTTTGTTGGATTTAGCCCAAGTTTTCATTATCTTTCTAATAGACTATGACTCCATAGTTCCTGTTCACCACATCTAAAATCATAAGAAAATGGAATTATTACTATGTATCATCGCTTTCCTGGCCGGGGGCGTGCTAAGCGCATTTCTGGTTTCCAGACCATGGGGAAACCTGTTCACCATGCAGCATTCTTTAAGTTTTATAGGGCAGATAGACATTGCCAGAAAATTGCGAATGGGTAAAGCTGAAGAGCTGTTGTTCCAATTGGAAACATCTTTTCCAGCCGCTGTCAAACAATTGTCAAATGAATTGGATGTATCAAAAGATGCGCCATTGGTGGCACTGTGGGTGTTGAAAGACTACTATGAAAAATATGTGAAGCAAATCCCAGAAGAGCTCCTACCTATGTTTGAAGGGCTTGCACCTAGTCCTATTGCAGATAAGACCTGCTACAAGCTGGATAAAGTATGCAGCACCAATCCTAAATGCCTGAAGAACCCAACCTCACTCCAGCCACTCACCAACATCCCTGATCCCTATGGCGCTGTAGGATTTGGAAAATGTGGATCAAAAAAAGTATGGTGGTTTTGGAGGGAACCTTGTGGCAAGCCTGTCACAGTTAGGCTTTGTGTTTGATGGATAAAAAGCCCTATAATCCCTGCCTGTCCGGTAGGCTGGCATGAATCAAAGTATCTGAAAACTCACGGGCATACTTCTATCTCGTGCAAATCAACCAGAGCAGCTCGGAGATTTTCCTCTTTGCTCAATCGCACGGCCAGTGTCATTTCGCAGGTCAGTTCCATGGATTGGGAGATGATTTCGAGATCTAGGTCTTTCACGAGCTTCATCACGTTGTTGAGTTGCGGGTATGCAAAGCGGATGCTGATCTCAGAAATCATCTGTTTTTCCATGATTACATTTTGCCCAATGGCATCTGCCGCTGCTGTTTTGTAGGCATAGATCAATCCGCTCACGCCCAGCTTGGTGCCGCCGAAGTAGCGCACCACCACGATCAGGGTATTGGTGAGGTTGTGTGACCTGATCTGACCGAGGATGGGATCGCCTGCGGTGTGGCCCGGTTCGCCATCGTCATTGGCCCGGTATATTTCCCCGTCAAATCCCAGCACGTAGGCATAGCAATGATGCCGGGCATCGTAGTGCTTTTTTTTCAATGCAGCAATCCTTTCCTTGATGTCTTCTTCACTTTGCACCACATAGGCAAACGCCAAAAACTTACTGCCTTTTTCCTTATAAAATCCTTCGGAATCCTCCTTTAATATTTGATATGTATCTTTAATCTCCACTTAGGAACATCACTTCAAAAAAATAGCCATTGCCCAATTTGATTCAAAGAAAGGGCATTCCTTTTCAAAATCATATTAATTTTACGCACTAAAGAATTTCCTTTTGAAAACATTTGATTTTTTAACAGATCAGTTGCCGTTTGGCTACGCCTTCAATTTTGACAATTATTTGTTCAATAAAATCAAGCATATCAATACTCAGGGGGTCTCGGAACGAGCGGATTATTTTATAGTGAACAATATCAAAAAAAGGATCGAGGGCAAAATCCATTTTTTGCTGAGCGATGGGATGGCTTATAGCCCGTACAAATCCCTTTTTGGCTCGTTTGAATTTAGTCCCAAGATCCACCCTAATCTACTCATGGAATTTTGGGGCTTTATTGAAGAGGATTTGAAATCAAGGAATATCAATAAGGTAAGCATTACCAATTTTGCTGGGTGCTATGCACCCAAAAAAGCTGAGCTGATCGAAAAAACCATGGAAAAATCAGGCTTTTCCATAATTATGAAAGCAGTCAATCATCATGTAGCTATTGATGAAAACCCATTAACAGATCGAATGCACGACATGGAAGTCAGGCGGTTGGCCAAGTGCAAAAAGAACAACTTTGTATTTCGGCAGGAGCCAAAAGAAATGGCCAGTGAGATTTATGATTATATCCAGGCTTGTCGCGCCGAGCAAAAGATTGAAGTCTCTATCAGCAAAGAAAAATTATTGGCTTATATCGATCTTTTTCCACAAAGCTACCTGATGTTCACGGTGCGGGATGCGGAACAAATTCTTGCCGTAACCATTGCAATAAAAGTCCATAGGCACATTTTGTACAGTTTCTTGCCCGGCAGTCTGCGGAAATTTAAGCAATATAGCCCGACCGTTTTGCTCAACGAGGGGCTGTATCAATATTGTCAGGATCGTCAATTTGACATGCTCGATTTGGGCATTTCTACCAAAAAAGATGGCACCAATCAAAAATCATTGATCGCATTCAAAGAGCGCATGGGCGGGGAGCTAAGCTACAAATATTCTTTTGAGAAAGCTTTGGTTTAGGAGGACTGCCGTTCCAGGACTTGGGTATAAATTTCCATGATCTGAGTGCTGACTTTCTCGGAAGAAAATTGATTCATAAAATTTTTTCGGATGGTCCCTGCATCAAATTGTTGATGAGATTTGATCATGTCGGCCATGGCATTTGTTAATCCCTTCACATCTTCCGGCGCAACGAGATAGCCATTGGTTTTATTGATAAATTCCTCTGGCCCACCGCAGATCGTTCCGATCACAGGTTTGCCAATAGCCATGGCCTCAGCAAACACCACACCCATAGATTCATGCCTGCTGGCTAGGACAAATGCATCGCAATTTTGAAATTCAACTAAGACCTGTTCTTTGTCCAACTCTCCCAAGAACTGCACTTTGTGCGAAATCCCTAAAGTAATCGCCAGTGTTCTATATTCATCCATTCGAGAACCATCGCCGCCAATTCTCAATTGTGCATTCACCTGTAGCAATGCGAAAGAGTTAAGCAAAATATCCATTCCTTTTTGGGGTTCTAATCGACCCAAAGAAAAGAATGTAAATTCCTTGTCGGATTTAGTTGAAGTTGCGGGTTGGAAAAAAGATTCATCAACCAGGTTGGGGATTTTAACGATATTTCTAATCCCCAGCTTTGACATCTCAGCAGCTTGAGCTTTTGAAATGGAAATGTTCCTGTCCGAATGGTGGTATGCCTCAAGGAGCAATTGATTTTGCCGCCCTGATACATAATATTCATGTGGAAAAGGGCTCATTTGTTCAGTAATGATGTAAGGGATATTAAATGCCTCGGAAAGCATTTTTGCCAAATGGCCAGCAGGAAAACCAACATGGGCATGAATGATGTCAACCTTGCCAAAGGCACGTTCAAATTCCGCAAGATGAACCTTGTTGGTGTGAATTATACCTGACATATTTCCTTCTTTTAATTTGTAAGACCAGGTATAGGTTGGCGTAAAATACTCTACGACTTGGCGCTCATAAATGTATTTGATGGAGGATTTTGGTTTTCCATTGATCCACTTTTTCATAGACTGAAAGGGCTTTCTTGACCATAGTAAAAGGCGGTCGTCATTTTGGCCCCAAATGCTTATTCCAATATTCACGTCCGGAAAATGTCGGGCGATGGCCAAGGCTTGATCCCGAAAAAAAATGCCTGGCAAAGCGTCAGTTTTTGATGGATACCACGAAGGGATAAAAAATATATTCATTATGATCTTGGGTAATTTGGCATCAATTCAGGGCCATAAATTGGCACATCAAACGCATCCACAACCCACATTATACTATTGATTTGACGATTGCTCAAAATAGATTTCCATTTCACAAGTTGTTGTTCTCCATTCAATGCTTGGGTTTGCGTAGAAGTATTTGGCTTTTCTTTTTGTTGATAAATACTTTCAGGTAACTTGATCTGGAAATGCAAATTTATTTTTTCTATTTGGTTGGCAAAATCTACAATCAAATCTTCGTAATACAACGTCAGACAATCCATTTGAGGAGGAGGTTGTTCAGTAATATATTTAGTCTTGATAGCCCATATTGCGGCAAGAAATGATTCCGGATTGTCCAGTTTTTTCCAAATAGGTTGGTACCTCTCATAGAGGTCATTATAACGAAAATGGGGCAATGCTCCTGCCGGGTTCTTGACAATTTTTTGGAATGCCGCGTGTTGAAGTTGGGACGCTATCACCGCACATGGATGCCGATGCATCACGATGGATTTTAGGTTGAACTGCTGATGTATCCAGGGCAACATGAGATGTGCATAACAAAACTTTGTTATATAGATATCTGCTTTTTTCCTGCTGAGGATATTATTTTTATTATACAGATCATAATGCCAATATTCACCCTTCATCGTCTTTTCTAATATTTCACGGGCTTCATCCCACTTGGCTTCGCATGGGATGGGCTGATCAAAATAAAATCCTAGTTTAGATAATGATTTCAATTTTCCTTCCTTTGCCGTTGGCATATAATTGACAGATTGATAATGCCCCCGCCAAAGAGGCTCGTCAATTAATACAGAATTTTGTAAGTGCAACATGATCTCCGAAAGCCAAGTCGAGCCCCCTCTTGGATGACACGCCAGGATCATGGAGTTGTATATGTTTATCTCTCCAAGCCGATATTTTTTTAGAAAAGGTTTATAGCTAATCTGCTCTGCTAACCAGGCCCGTTTTCTATGTATAAAATCAGCTGCTTTCAAAACAATTCAGTTATCAGTTTCTTAAATGAGGTTGAATAGCTCCAATTAAATAGGTGTTGGTATTGCAATGGAGACTGGCTAATGTTTCTCGCAAAAATTTCTCTATTAATTGTATGAAACTTTATTAACTTCAACGCATATTTGCCAATCACCAAAAGTACACAATCACGAGCATATCCATGAAAAAACTCTTTCTAATCCTTATTTTTTCCATGGGAATAATAGCACATTCTAAGGCGCAGGAGGTAGAACTCAGCGCGAAGGCAGGCATGAACGTCGCTACCTTGGGCAGTGCTGATATGGGATATGTATCGCGCATTGGGTACCATGTTGGAGGGATGGCCGAATTCATTACCACGCCATTTTTCAGCATTCAGGCCGAGTTGCTGTATTCTCTCCAAGGGGCTGCAACTGATCGGTCGCGTCAGGTATATTTAAATTACCACTATCTGAACGTTCCGTTACTAGCTAAAGCATACTTTTATGAAGATGCCAGTTTCGAGATCGGTATACAGTATGGGTTGTTGCTGAAAGCCGTTGATAAAAACGAATTCTATGCACAAGATCAGTCCGAATTTGTGAAAAGCACTGACTTTGCAGGTGTTTTTGGATTGGCTTACAAGCTGGATGAAAAGTTCACCTTTGGTTTACGCTACAACCTTGGCATTAGCAATACGGCCAAACAAAAAGTAGTATTTGAAAAAAGGTTGACCAACAAGGTATTCCAAATGTCAATTGGGTATATCCTTTAAAGCTTTCCAAGCAACAAGTTCTTTCAACTTCCCAACAAAAAAATGGTTGGCACTTTATGTAGTTCCGGCATTGTGGATTTCCACTCCTTGATTGTGCGGCTTTTGATGAACTCACCTTCCCCGGAAATATCTCTGGCAACACATAATTTTGTGTTTGGCTGACAGCATTTCACCAGATCTGCAAACAGATGATCGTTCCGGAAGGGTGTTTCCATAAATATTTGAGTCTGGTTACTGCGCAACATTTCCTTTTCCAAAGCCTTGATGGCTTGTGCCCTTTTTTGCTTGTCAATGGGTAAATATCCATGAAATGCGAACGACTGGCCGTTGAAACCCGATGACATCAAAGCCATAAAAATGGATGATGGGCCAACGAGCGGAACGACCTCAATACCTTGTTGGTGCGCATAAGCGACAGCGAGATTTCCAGGATCAGCGATCCCTGGGCAGCCCGCCTCCGACAATATGCCAATGTCATGTCCATTAGCGAGGGGTGCACACAAGCGATGGATTTCTCTCGAAGAAGTTTTCTTGTCGAGCAAATCTAAGTGAAGGTCCTCGATTACTTTGCCAAGTTTCAAACTGCTCACAAACCGGCGGGCAGTTCGAAGATTTTCTACCAAAAAATAATCCAATCCTTTGATGACGTTGGTCATATCATCGGTTACAATTTTGTTCAGCGTGTCTGGAGCAAGAGGTGTTGGGATCAGAAACAGCTTTCCTTTTTTATTTTTTTTCATGGATTTTGAAGCCTTTTTAGAGTCAAAAAATTTATGCACTATGCTAAAAATGCCATCACCTTGTCCAGAAATGCTTGCGGTTGCTCGGCATGAAGCCAATGTCCTGCATTTTCTATAGTGGCAAACTGTGCATTTGTAAAGTATTTGGAAATTTCATCAGCATCCCCCTCAGCAAGATACTGGGATTTGGCTCCGTTGATAAACAAAGCGGGAACAGAAACTTGCGAAGACGGAAAAGTAGCAACCCCAACATTGGCAATCTGCTCGTTGATTACAGTTAAATTCAATTTCCATTGAAAATCTTTGCCGGAAACACGTTCTAAATTTTTTAATAAGAATTGCCGCACTCCCAACTCCGGAACTGCCTTGGAAAGTTGTTCGTCGGCCTCTCTTCTACCAGATAATTCTTCTAATTTAATATTTGATAGCCCGTCTAAAATTGTGCGATGCTGTACCGGATATTGTTTTGGAGAAATATCTGCAACAACCAATTTTTTTACAAACCCCGGATATGCATCTGCTATCTGCATGGCCACCTTCCCTCCCATAGAGTGGCCGATAATATTTACTTTATTCAAGCCAAGATTCTCGGCCAATACATGTACATCCTCAGCCATCGCAGCGTAATCCCACAAGTCACTATGTGGTGATTGTCCGTGATTTCTCAAATCAGGAATAATAACACTATAATTTTCCGCGAATTGCTTTCCCAACGAAACCCAGTTGTCAGATGATCCTAACAAGCCATGTAAAATAAATAGGGGTTCTCCTTCGCCAAAAGCTCGATAAAATAAATTCACTTGATGCTCATTTTGATTTCAAAAATTCAAAGACTGTGTGGAAATACCACTAAAAATCATACCCAAGTGTGAACAAATACTTTGTGTCTTGTCTCTGAAGGTCTTCTACTGGATAGGCCACATCAAACTTCACATAATACCCTAACAGCATGGTGCGGACACCAAACCCATAACTGGAAAGCCATGGGTTTTTATAGTTTTGGATTTTTGCTTTGAATGGAGAAGATCCTGGGTTTAGGACTTCTGTATTTACACTATTTTCAGTGGCAAATGGTGAGGGTCCTGTCCATGCCGATCCAATATCATAAAAACCAATAAGTTGAATGTTTCTGAGAAAGTTGGAGGCTATAGGGCCGCGAGCCAAGTATTTGAACAATGGCAATCGCAACTCTGCATTGAATAAAAGCGCATTTTCTCCATTAAAAGTATTGTAGTCAAATCCGCGTAGACTTGTAACATACTCTGTAAATAAAATATTGGAATTATCCACTCCGGAATAAGTTTTCAGTGGATCATTGTCTCCTGTGTCGTTGGTTTCATTGAGTATCCAATTGTCCATGCCACCAAGTAGATATTTCTGTGGATTGTTACCCCAGTACCTGCCATAAAATAACCGGGTGGCAAGTACCAATTCTCTATGGAGCTTTTGATAATGTCTTAAATCCAAGTACATATTTGAAAATGATTTTTCCGAGTTTCCAATACCTTCATTGTGCTTTAGCCCGGCTTTGGCTCTAGTTCCTTGAATCAAGTTGATGCCACCAACTGACGTGTTGTCGTATATAAATTCAAATTTGATACCACCATAATTTACGTTGGATGTTACAGGGCCATTTGTAGGGAATATCACTGAGGCTTGGTCCAAATCCCAAAAATGTGTAGTCTGGAAAAAGGGGACTATGGAAAGCCTACTCGAAACACTAAAAGGCAGTGATGCTCCTAGTTCATAGGTGTTGAGTGTATATTTTTGGTCAGAATTGATATTCTCGGTCCGTGGAAATAGTGCTTTACGCTCGTACCGCGCATGGAAATCAACCGTATATTTTAAATATCTATACTCTCCATAGAAGCTTCCACTTTTCAAGTTGGTGGTTGCTAATATGCCTCCATAAAACTTATGGTTTTCGAGCTGGTCGTTCATTTGTGTTTCTAACTTCAAGCCAAACCCGATCATTGGATCGATCACGAAGGATGTCACTACATTATCAGCACTGAATTTTGTTTCGTAAGGAAAGGGGCCTGCAACATCACTTTCTTTTCTCAGTCTTCTATACGAGCTCAAAACTGAGCCTGTATTTTTACCACTTTCCACCACATCTGTATCAAACACATAGCCTTCAGTATCTAAGAGTTCGTCGGATTCATCTTGTTTTTCGGCGATTTCAGGGATTTTCAAATCGGTCCGATTAAATTCGTAATTGTTAATATCTACCAAGCCCTCTTCAGGGTTTGTTGCTGATTGATCTCGATACTGATCCAAGAGTGATGGTTTGCTCTTTTCCTTTGACAGATTGGGAGATACCGGGATTTCTGTCTGTCCCGTGCCGTTATTTGTTTCGTCTAAAGCTCTTTTTGCCCTCGATTTTTTCAATCTCTCGGCAACAAATTTGGCATTCATATATTGCTGTCGTTTAGTTTGGGCGGTGAATATATTTTGATCAATGTTATAGTTTTGCTTGAGGTAGAGATTGTCCTGTCCCTTATCGGTCATCACAAAGCTGAAATATCTCTTGTCATAACTGATATCGTAATCTTTAATGCCCGATCCAAAGTTAGAAACCTGATGGTAGATATTTTTTGACAGATCATACTTGTGAAGATTGTAAATTCCCTGCTGATCGCTGATAAAATAATATTCGTTTTCATTTACCGCCATCGGTTTGATATTTGAACTGAGGGTATTCGTTATTCGGTGAACTGTATTTTTGGTGGAGTCAATATTATAAATAAAAATATTGTAGGTATCTGTTATTTTATCAATATCCCTGCCCTTTACATTAATTGTATCCGTTGTTCTGTTGGAACTAAAAATGATTGAACTAGTACCCGGGATGAATCTTGGGTTCACATCATCATAAAAATCACTTGTGATGCGTTTGATAGAATTTCTGCGCAAACTGATCAAATACAAATCATGATCTCCATTGCGGTCTGCACTCAAAACAGCCAAATTTCCATTCCTTACAATATCAAAATCTTTAATCTGATTAATTCTGGAAAGTTCTTTTTTTACTTTTTTTCTAGACCCAAGTTCATAAATCCACAAAAGGTTCTTTCCGTATTTAGTATTAATAATGCCCAGTGTGTTTTCATCCTTCCAGCTAAGTAGAGGTATATTTTTATCCGGTTCCTGATTGATGACTTTGTATCCTCCTTTCAGCACCACCCTATCTTTTTTCTTACCTATCTGACTAACAATCACTTTATACTTTCCATTATTGTTTAGGGTATACGCATAGTAATTGCCCTCAGGGCTGAATTTGATGTCATGTATATCTGCTCCTTTATTATTGGAAACAACCTTCTCGCCTTTATCGGGGAGTATATAATTTTGATCAATAAAAGCGGTCTGATCCATGTAGTAATTGCTCCATTCGGCCATGAAATTTTTGTATGGAATTCCGATGGTTCCCGATATACTCCGCTCCTCGTTGCGAATGATCCTAGTGAGGTTAAGTATGTTAGAAATATAGCTTGTACCATAGCGTTCAGCGATAAAATTCCAAATAGATTGGCCAATCAATTCCGCATCATCACCAGTAAACTTAGCGAGGTTCTTTACGTTTTTATTGCGGATTACGTCACGGATATAGTCATCCATCTCTACGTCCCAACCATAAGCCACATACCGGGCAGCTCCCTTCATATACCACTCCGGCAACATTAACAAATAGCTGTTTTGAAACATATCACCAAGACTTCCGCCGAACATCATATCGTTGATCAACATCAATGACAATTTGTTAATCAATACCTGCTTAAATTCTTCTGCGTTGCCGGGATAGGCGATTTCTACCAGAGGTTTCAAAAAAGCTGTCTGTCCAGCCACATCAAAGCTATTGTCATTGACGCCAATATTACTTTGCAACAAATCGGTGGGAGAGTTATAGAGGAAGATTTCTGTTTTAGAATAAGAAACCGTACCCAAAATGTCTGTAACACGGTCAAATTCTTTTTCTAGGTATTTGGTCGCAATCTGCGCGATTTCATTGCCACCATCATAAAAATAGATGTCGAAATTTTCTGTACTATAATACCGCCATTTGAAATTTTTGTACTGAACCCTGTTTTTTCCAAATTTTTCCATGGCTTCCTGAGCCAGCGCAACACTTGCCGAGCCGGACAGGATTATAAAAAGTAAGAATAATATGGTTTTGGTATGCTTCAATTTTTTTGAGAATGTTGGTTGAAATATAATGAATAATACTTTTTAATGTCTACTTCTTCATCAAGATTATTGCCGTCTATAAGACAATTGGCAAATTGATTGCTGAAAAACGGGGCGAGGGAAATACCTTTTGTACCCAATCCATTAAATACACTTACCTGAGGATGCTCAGGATGAAAGCCCATCAAAGGCCTTCTCGGTGCCGTTCCGGGCCTCACACCAGCCCGATGTCCCACTACTTCATATTTCATGTTTAATAACGCATCTAGCTTTTGGCATATTTCATTTTTCCCCTCTGTTGTTGGCGTATCAGTGAGGTCATACCTATTGTAGGTAGAGCCGGCCTTGTACAATCCTTTCCCCAGAGGGATAATAAAACATGAGCGATTGTAAATGGTTTCAAATTGTTTTTCCATTTTTATTACGAGCATTTCACCTTTGACCGGAGCCATGGGCAACCAGCCAAAAAGTGCCGAATTCCCAATTTGATAACCAGAGCAGATGATGATATTATCGGCTTGCAATTTATTATAAATTACGCTGGTATCTGAAACCTTCAATGCCAATTCATCAAATCGCTGAGTGAAAAAGGCACATTTTTCCATGAAATAATTACGCATCGCTTCTAGAAAAACAGAAGTGTCTAGCACAAAACCATTCACTTCTACGCCGCCAAATTCGTCATTTATATGATTGGCATGCGTTCCTGCATCGCAAATCTGTTTGATGGAATTTTGATATTTTGGAAGCACATCGCGCCCATCCCAATCATTCATTTCTTTGATGGTCCTAAAGGGGCGATAGATGGTCTTGTCAGTAAAAAATTTTGCATTTACCTTTTTCTCGACTTCACGGTAAAATTCTTTTAAGTAGGGGAACAGTTGTTCTGCACGCCATGTATGCAGCATTCTTGGTCCGGTGAGGGGATTTATTAACCCGGCGGCAACTTTTGAAGAAGAGCTGGGATTTCCCTCATCGATGATCGCTATGGATTTTCCACGCTTTATCAACTGGTAAGCCATAATACTCCCAGCCAAGCCTTGACCAACAATGAGATAATCGTATTTCATGCGTATAATTTTTTCAAGTATCTGAACCAAAGCTTACAGTCATTCCTTTATGTATCCTTAATTTGCTCTGGCCATGGCGGTTTCATGTAGCGAATTAACGAAAAAGCTTGAAATTATATTTTTTTAAGTCAAATTTGTCATTCGAAAAATATACACATGACGGTAAAACAATTTGCGTTCAACGCCTTTTCTGAAAATACTTATGTGGTTTATGACGATACAAAAGAATGTATCGTGATAGATCCAGGATGCTATGAGGCGCATGAAAAAGCGGAATTGAAAAATTTTATAAAAGAAAAAGAACTTAAAGTGGTTGCGCTGATCAATACGCATTGCCACATAGACCACGTATTGGGAAATAAATTTATCAAGGATGAATATGGCGTTAAACTCATCATTCATAAGCTAGATATTGCTACCCTAAAATCCAACGAAGTGGTGTCGCAGATGTATGGATTTCATGCCTATGAACCCTGCGAAGCTGATGAGTTTATTGCGGAAGGGGAGCAAGTGAAATTTGGAAATTCTGTTTTTGATGTAATTTTCGTGCCTGGGCATGCACCCGGTCATATTGCCTTGGTGAATGAGGCTGAAAAAATTTGTATCGGAGGTGATGTGCTATTTCGACAAAGTATCGGAAGAACTGATTTGCCCGGTGGAGATTTTGACACTTTGATGTCAAGTATCAAGGATAAAATGTTTGCTTTGGCAGATGATGTAGAGGTTTTTTGCGGCCATGGACCCAGCACGCATATTGGTTTCGAAAAACAGAATAACCCATTTTGTGGAGCCAATGCCAACTAACGAAATGACGAAACACATCCCTAATTTTCTGACGCTTTGTAACCTTGCCTGTGGGTGCTATGGAGTTGTTTCTGTTTTCCATGGCGATCTGCAAACAGGGGCGATCATGATCTGGGCAGGGGCACTGTTTGATTTCTTTGATGGATTTGCAGCACGTTTATTAAAGAAGTTTTCAACCATCGGAAAAGATCTCGATTCTTTGGCTGATCTCATCACATTTTGTTTTTTGCCATCTACCATATTGTACGCACTCATCGAGCAAAACACCTCCAACACCTTGCTGCCTTATTGTGGCTTTTTATTGGTGATTTTCGGGGCATTGCGATTAGCAAAATTCAATAACGACACTCGCCAATCTGAAAACTTTTATGGACTTCCTGTGCCGTCAAGCGGCATCTTTGTAAGTGCCTTCCCATTTATTTCAGCCGTAGATGCTCCTAAAATCCATGAAATTCTTACCAGTCCAATGACGCTGATAGGCATAGGAATTTTGCTGTCAGCCATGATGGTTTCGAACATAAAATTGATGTCGCTGAAGTTTAAAAATTTTTCTATCAAGGACAACTGGCCAAGGTTTGTATTGCTTCTCGTTTCATTGTTGCTTCTTGTTATTTTCAATATCATCGCACTGCCATTTATTATAATATTATATGTTGTCTTGTCCGTGATAATCAACATTATAGAATAATCCTTATCTTTGCGGGTAGATAACCCAGCCTCGCAGAAATTCAATCTATATTTACTGACATTTTATTTGATTAAAATCTAATTGAGATTAGTGACTTCCATATTGCGATCAGTTTTTATTTTTGCTGCGGCATTGTTGGTTTTTTCTTCGGAAACGATGAAAAATACCGTTGTGCATATTCCCATCGTGTGGAATAACACAGCTGATTTTTCCGTGGAACGAGCTGTGTATCCCGATGAATTTCATGGATTTCCTATACTTTCTGTGCCTTTAGAGTCTTCGGATATTGTGGAGGCTTTGATTGTTGACATCCAAAAAATAGAATTGGACTCTATCGCTCAAGAGAAGCTGAGGCAAGATTTTCCGGCTGCTGCCAAAATCATTACGCTCCGAAAACTAAAAGACCGCGGAAGCGAAACCGCTTTCATGGAAATTTTGCCCTTTTTCTACGATTCCCTTTTGGGGAGATATTATAAAGTAGATGGGCTAGACGTTGAATTTATAAAAGAAAAAGTAAAGCCTCGCGCCTCTAATCTCAGGACAGAAGATACAGCAACTAATTCTGTATTGGCTACAGGTGATTGGTATAAAATTCCCGTTACATCCTCAGGGATTCATAAAATTGATCACAACTACCTGAAAAATGTTGGCATCAATACGACCACAATAAATCCTAAAAACATAAAAATATATGGCAATGGTGGAGGCATGTTGCCGCAAAAAAACAGCGAAGACCGCCCGGATGGCTTGATTGAAAATGCCATTTTCGTGGCGGGAGAATCGGACAACAAATTTGATCAGCAGGACTATATTTTGTTTTATGGCCAAGATGCTGACTTGCACAAAATAACTGAAGACGGGGAATTGCAATATCAGAAAAACCTGTACTCCGATACGACATTTTATTTTATAACCATTGCTCAGGATGTAGGCATGCGCCTATCCTCTAAAGAAAATCTCGGTGCAAATCATCCAAAAATCCATGAATTTGATGATTTTATTGTGTACGAAAAAGACGAGTACAACCTCATCAATTCCGGCAGGGAATGGTACGGTGAGAAATTTGATTTTACACTCACCTATGATTTTAAGTTTGATTTTCCGGATTTGGCACCGGACACAGAACTAAAAGTCACTTCCTCGATCATGGGTCAGACATTGACCGATGCATCGCTCGACCTCTATGTAAATGGACAAACGCTCGGTCAGCAACCCATCTATAAAATAGTCGATGGCACCTATTTGGTGAAGGGCTCCACGCATCTTGACGAATTCATAATAAATACATCGACGATCCCAGCCTCAGAAAAATTTACTGTGAGGCTTTCTTTCAACCCGGCTTCAGGAATTTCCAAAGCAAGTCTCAATTTCCTCACAGTTTTGGGCAAGCGCAAGCTTAAGCACTATGGCAGCCAGACCCAATTCCGGTCTGCGGAAAGCACCCAACAAGCCATTTCAACTTATGAAATAGAAGATGCGGGATCCGATATTCAAATTTGGGATGTCACAAACCCACTACATCCGTATCAGCAACAATTTTCCCATTCAGGAAACACAGCAAGTTTTGGGGCTATGAGTTCTGAGCTTCGCGAGTTTATTGCTTTCGATAGTCAAGATTTTTTGATCCCAGAAAAAGCCCGAAAAATCCATGCCCAAAATCTCCATGGATTATCATCCATGGATTTTCTGATCATTTCACACCCTGATTTTTTACAAGAAGCTGGAAGGCTTGCAGATCTGCGAAAAGATCATGACGGACTTACTGTGGAAATTGTTACCCCTCAAGAGATTTACAACGAATTTTCTTCCGGAAAACAGGACGTGACCGCACTTCGGGATTTTATCAAATATATTTATGATCAAGGTGATGATGAAAGCAGGTTGCAAAATGTTTTGATGTTTGGCAAGGGTTCTTTTGACTATAAAAACCGAATACCCAACAACACCAATTTTGTACCGATATATTCTTCTAGAAACTCACTACATCCCATCAACAGCTATTCATCTGATGATTATTATGGATTTATGGATGATGATGAGGGAGAATGGATAGAGTCATATTCTGGCGATTACCTGATGGATGTGGGTGTCGGCAGGCTTCCTGTCAAGACACCGGATGAAGCGAGGGTCGTGGTGGACAAGTTGATCAAATATGCCATTGATCCGGAGACATTCGGGCCATGGAGAAATGACATATTTTTTGTGGCGGATGATGGTGATGGCAATCTGCACCAAAGAGATGCCAACCGGCTTGCGCAGCTGGTGGACACTGCCTACACACAGATTAATGTCAACAAAATCTACGTAGATGCTTTTGAGCAAGTCGGATCATCGATTGGCGAAACCTGCCCAGGAGCCAATGCAGAGATCGCCCGTACCATCGACAAAGGCGGGTTGATTTTTAATTATACAGGTCATGGATCTGCCACGCGTTGGGCCTCAGAAACAATTTTGAATATCTCTTCAGTAAGTGAGTTTAAAAATAAAAACCGCTTGCCCTTGTTTGTCACAGCAACTTGTGAATTTGGTAAGCATGACAACCCCAAAGCTATTTCTGGAGCAGAATATGCGCTATTGAATCCACGGGGAGGCGCCATCGGTC
>JAUHYU010000172.1 GCA_030426345.1 Bacteroidia bacterium | reverse complement strand
AAAAGGATCATGTGAAAGAAAAGATTTGCTATCACTGTAGCGACAGTTGCGACCGGGAGTATATTGTTTTTGACGATAAGGATTTCTGCTGCAATGGTTGTAAGGTAGTTTATGAAATTCTTGACCAGAATGACCTCTGCACTTACTATGACTTGGATCAGTCGCCCGGTATCAGCCTAAAAAGCAAAAAGTTTAATGATAAATTTGCCTATCTCGACAATGATGAGATCGCGCAACTAATTCTGGATTTCAAAGAAGGGAATAAAGCTAAAGCTACATTTTTCATTCCTTCGATTCATTGCAGTTCATGTATCTGGCTGTTGGAAAATTTGTACAAACTCTCTCCCGGGATCAACCATAGCAGGGTCAGTTTTGTGAAGAAAGAATTTAGTGTCGATTTCGACATATCGGAATTGTCGCTCAGGAAGTTGGTAGAGTTGCTGGCCACTCTAGGCTATGAGCCTAGCATCAGCCTGGAAGACAGCAACAAAAAGGTTCAAAAATCCATGAGCCGTGGCATTTATCTCAAGATTGGGGTTGCGGGATTTGCCTTTGGCAACATCATGTTGCTGAGTTTTCCCGAATATTTTGGATTTGAAGGTCTGGAAGAAAATATTCAACAATTCCTCAAATACATCAACATCCTACTTTCCCTGCCGGTGGTTTTCTACTGTGCGAGCGATTATTTCAAATCGGCTTATTCTGGCTTGCGTTCCAAAATCATCAATATCGATGTGCCGATCTCACTGGGCATCGTTGTGCTTTTCACCAGAAGCCTTTATGAAATAATTTCCAATTCGGGGCCGGGATATCTCGATTCACTTGCTGGGTTGTTGTTTTTTCTGCTTGTCGGGCGGTGGTTTCAAAACTATACGTATCAGGGATTGTCTTTCGAACGTGATTATACCTCCTATTTTCCATTGGCAATACATATTTGGGAAAATAAAATTCTGAAGAGTGTTCCTGTAAGTAAGGTGATAAAAGGGAATTTGATGCATGTGCGCAATCAGGAGATTATTCCGGCAGATAGTATTCTGATGAGTGCTAAAGCCAATATTGATTATAGTTTTGTGACGGGGGAATCAAATCCTGTTTCTAAAAATAAAGGAGAATATATCTATGCCGGTGGGCGACAAATTGGTGAGGGTATCGACTTGGAAGTGGTCAAGTCGGTGTCGCAAAGCTACCTGACCCAGCTATGGAATAATGATGCTTTTGCAAAGGGTAAAGAGCGAAATTTTGAAACGATGATCAACAAGATCAGCAAACACTTTACCATTGTGATACTTGCCATTGCGATTGGGGGCTTCTTGTTTTGGGTGGGAATAGATTTCAAAATCGCCCTAAATTCCATGACCGCCGTGCTGATCGTCGCTTGTCCTTGTGCGCTGAGTATGTCGGCACCCTTCACTCTAGGAACGACAATGAGGATTTTTGGAAAGCGAAAATTTTATATCAAACACGTGAATGTGATCGAGAAACTATTGAGAATCACACACATTGTGTTGGACAAAACCGGTACCATTACTTACAATCAGGCGAGTGAGGTAAACTACGAAGGGGAGGATATTGCCAGCGAGGATTATAAAAAAATAAAGGCCTTGGCTATGAACTCAACTCATCCACTCAGCAGGTTGCTGAACCAAAGTATTGATGAAAAAACGGATAACATCAGCTTAGAAAAATTTACGGAGATTACCGGAGGGGGACTACAAGCAGAGGTAGATGGCGATGCATTTAAGTTGGGAAGCCATGATTTTGTCCAGGAAGGAAAAGAAAAAACATTGAGTCATGCGGAGGCTACTCAAATTTATGTTTCTAAGAATGACCAGTTGCTGGGGAGGTTTAAAGTAGAAAATAAATACCGCGAAGGGATCGGCGAGGTGATAGCATCTTTACAGGATCGTTACAAATTTTCAATTTTGACCGGGGACAATAAAAACGAGGAACAGAGATTGATAGATTTATTTGGCAATTCAACCACATATCGCTTTAAGCAATCGCCACAGAATAAATTAGATTATATTATGGACTTGCAAAAGCAAGATGAGCATGTTGTGATGATTGGAGATGGATTGAATGATGCGGGGGCATTGCAGCAAAGTGACATTGGTATTACCGTTACAGACGATACCTCCAATTTCACACCGGCATCCGACGCAATTATGACTTCGTCAGCTTTAAAGGATTTACCAAAATTTTTGGAGTTTGCTAAGGTGTCTCAGCGGATTGTTGTAGCAGCATTTCTGATCTCCTTTCTATACAATATTTTGGGCGTTAGTTATGCCCTTACGGGAAATCTCACTCCGCTGGTCGCAGCTATCTTAATGCCTTTGAGCAGCATTTCAGTGGTTATTTTTGCCACTACAGCCACTAACCTGATGGCCAGAATTCGCAAATTGATCTAACATGTCAGTAATTATATTATTAATAATACTCAGTATCGTTGTCGCCATAATCTTTCTGGTAATTTTTTTCTGGGCAGTCAAGTCCGGGCAGTATGACGATACAGTATCTCCTTCCATCAGGATCCTATTTGACGAAAAAAAGCATTCAAAATCCATGGATGAAGAGGAGGATGGAGATGGGAAGGTTTGATAAGATTTCAGCTTGAATCTGGATTGAAAAAAATCAGCAAAGAACCTCTAACTTGTCTATTCTTTAATATCTCAATGAGAAAATAACGGTAGTAATTCAAAATACTTTTATTTGAAAAATTAACATTTTATGACAAAAGTCATACATTTGATATTATCGGGCTGATACCTTTGCCCGTTCAAAAATATTGGTTCTGAGACTCATTTTATCAATTAAGTTATAGAAAATGCAAATCGAAAAATTTAGCTACGACAACAAGATAGTTAAGTACTTTGCTATTGCTACCGTTGCGTGGGGAGTGATAGGGATGCTGGTAGGTATCATCATCGCTACATTGATGTTTTATCCAAACTTATTCACTTTTGGGAATGTCGATTTGCATGCCGGATGGAATTCATTTGGGAGGTTGCGGCCATTGCACACCAATGCCGTGATATTCGCTTTCGTGGGCAATATGTTTTTTGCAGGCTGTTACTACTCCATGCAGCGCCTGCTCAAGGCCAGAATGTTCAGCGATGCATTTAGTTGGCTCCACTTTTGGGGTTGGCAATTGATCATTGTCTCTGCCGTCATCACCCTACCGATGGGCTTTACCTCTACCAAAGAATATGCTGAACTGGAGTGGCCTATCGACATTGCCATCACGATTATTTGGGTGGTGTTTGGTATCAACATGATCGGCACTATTTTAAAGCGAAGGGAGCGCCACATGTATGTGGCGATTTGGTTTTATCTCGGCTCGTTCGTAACTGTTGCCGTGCTGCACGTCGTCAATTCGTTTTCACTGCCGGTGGATTTTATGAAAAGCTATTCCTGGTACGCAGGTGTACAAGATGCATTGGTGCAATGGTGGTATGGACACAATGCTGTAGCCTTTTTCCTGACGACCCCATTTCTTGGGTTGATGTATTATTTCCTTCCCAAAGCAGCCAACAGACCGGTCTATTCCTATAAACTGTCGATTGTTCACTTTTGGTCGTTGATATTT
>JAUHYU010000171.1 GCA_030426345.1 Bacteroidia bacterium | reverse complement strand
ATTATAAAAGGCTCAAATCGTCATTGGATTATTAAATGTCAATACTTTTAGGAGATTTCCCAAAAGTCCCTAATTTTAATATCGAAATAAAAATGCATGAACTCCCCGGAAGAACAATACTATGCCATAGCAAATAAATTCACATCCAAAGATGAAGAGGTACATCATGGAAAAATGATGCATTCCCCAGGATTGAAATGTCGTGATATGTTTTTTGCATTTTATCATAAAGAGGCCATGGGTTTTCGCCTCGGCCCAAATTTTAACGCTGAAAAAATGGGGGTTCCCAATGCAAAACCCTTGAGCCCATTTAAAACCAAACCTCCTCTAAAGGGTTGGTTTGTTATTGAAAAACATGAAATGGACGCTTGGGACATGCTCGCAGAATTGGCCCTGGAATACACCAAAACCATAAATTAACCATGAATAGAATTTCACAAGATACATTTACTTTTCTCTCCGATCTGAAACAAAACAACAACCGCGAATGGTTTTTGGAAAACAAACCGAGATTTGAAACTGCCAAAAAGGAATTTGAGTTATTCGTGGATGAGTTGATTATCGAAATTGGCAAATTTGACGGCAGCATCGGCCATCATACAGCCAAGGAATGCATATTCAGAATCTATCGGGATGTGCGGTTTTCGAAAGACAAATCACCTTACAAAACTCACTTTGGAGCGCACATCACCCCGGCTGCCAAAAAATCAGAGATTCATACCAAAGCCGGGTATTACCTCCACATCGGGCCTGGCGAATCCATGCTCGCCGGTGGGGCTTATTTACCTCATGGACCATGGATCAGTGCTATTAGGCAGGAAATAAATTACCATGCAGATGATTTGAAGAGAATCATCAACAGTCATGGGTTTAAGACCCTTTTTGGAGAGATTGAAGGTGAAAAACTAAAGAAGGCACCAAAAGGCTATACGCCCGATCATCCCGAAATCGAGTTGCTACGGTACAAAAGTTTTTTGGCCACGCACAAATGCAGCGACAAAAAAGTAACGTCTAAAAATTTTCTTGAACATTGCGCAAAGGTCTATCATGAGCTTTATCCCTTTGATCAATTTTTGAACAGGGTTCAGGATTGAAATCCTGATTTCCTATCTTTTGTAGAAAATATAATCCGATATAAATGGTTCGATACCCAAAGGTCTCAGGCTAGCCATGACCTGCCCTCTGTGGTGAGAAGTGTGATTAGAGTTGTGAAATAGAATTTCCTTAACGGTATTATTGTATCGATCTCCTTTCGAATTCTGATACTCCGTAACTTGATCCAAGTTAAAATTACTGATGATGTCCAACGTAGTTTTGTAATTGGCAATATCCATCTCTTGACACTGATCCAACGGATGGATATCATGTACGCCCGGCATGCTGCCGCCACTAATTCTCGCATTCCAAATATGGTGCGCATTGACCGTGTGGGAAAACAATGCAATAATTTTTTCACTGACCAAATCCTGATTTTCCAATAGCAACTTGGACAGTTCTTGATTTGTATGATTGTGGTATTGAAAAATATCCCTAAAAAAATCCTTCATCTATGAATAATTAAAAAGCATCAAAAATCCATGAAAGCCCGTTGTAAACTTTCTACCTACATTTGCATTTTTAAGCCATAATCTGCCGAATGTTTGCCCGATCCCACCACAATGAAAAAGACAGAAAGTGCAAGAATGATACTTGCTAAAATCAAATTCTGTGGATACATGATTCCAATAAAATTAACTAAAATTGCCCCGATCAAAATAGGAATTTGAACTGCGATAGCCAACCTCGTCAGCAATCCCAAAATAATAAGAATCCCACCACTAAAGTGTGCCATCGTCACATAATGATAAATGATCATAGAAGGCATATAATCATCTTGTGGAGAAATTAATTGTAACAATTGATCCTGATTGTTCATAAAACTAATCCCTTTATAAAATAAAAATGCACCTAAAAACCATCGCAGTACATCCAACAAGTAAAAGGGGTTATGCTTGTTCGCCCACTTGTTCAGTTTGGTTATCGTTTTCATGATTTCTTTTTACTTGTAATAACCCTTTCAAAGCCCGTTTTGTTTCCTTTTACTAATAGGGTCAGCGTCCATTCTTTATGTTTTATTGATTCATTTGGCCTGCAAAGTAGTTGCAATCAAATGATCATATATAACATTAATATTACTCATACATCAAAAACTTAATATGGAATAATGTTGGAAAATAAGATATTTATTTACTAAATTTCTAATGTTTATATATCCATATTAACAGCCAAACAAAAACCCAACCATGAAAAACCCCGAATTAAACAAGAACCTCCAGGAACTCGTCGGGCATTTGGTCATTGAGACAAAAGACCAACAACGCAACCTCAGCTCTCTCTCCGATTCACTCGTCAAAACTGAACTATCCGGAGAACAAAAAAAGTTGAGGTCCGGGAAATTCAACTTCGAAAAATCAGATATTTTTTTTCCAGATAAAATTTCCAAAGATAGGATTTCATCCATCGATCAGTTGGCCACAAAAAGAACAAAAGATAAAAAAGAACCAACATTAAAACTTTACGTGCGTGAAGTTCCGGTACGCGAACAGCTAATTTATGGATCTGTGCCCAACTGGGCTGCTGGTGCTAAAATGGATCATTCTGTTGGGCCGTTTGTCAATAAAGATGGTAGGAATTATTGGTTTGATTTCTATCCTATAGAAAAACTTATTGCCCTGTACCTTCAGGGAGTTGCAAGCCCGGTTTTACTCTTCAATACTAAAGGAGGAACTAACCCCCAAGAAAACCTTGAGACCAATAAAGGCAGGGTATTAAAGAACACCGCTACCGAGCGTTCCGCTGTCAAACCTCCTCCTGTAATTACCAAAAATACCCCAACCACCAAACCTGCAAAAACATATAATCTGCAGTCAGGGAGCATCTGGATTTCAAGTAGATTAATAGCTCCAAATGCCCCCGCAGACACTTATACAGGACTTACTATCAAAGGCGGAAAAGTAACTTTGAGTAGTCTACCAACTTTGGTGAATCAAAAATTGACGGCTTCGGCTAATACTACCATTACTGTAGAATTGAATTTGACTCAGCCAAAAGTCACTGACGCTGATCCTTCAAATGTTTATGGAGCCGACGCGCGAGACATGAAAATCAGCTTGCCCTCAATAATAAAATTTCACTTTACAAAGACCAATAAATCCATGGATAATGTTGGTGGATCCAAATGGGAATTATTCGGGCAAGCCAATACTTTTACATGGAACGAAAATCAACAACCTTCTTACAATGCTCAATTGCAGCGTATTCTAATTCCATTTTCCGCATCTGAGCCAAACCTTGAAATAACCCAAAGTGCCTCCCCTTTCAACACAACGAGCAATCAAGCCGAAATCCTAAATAGTTCATGGGCTTTGGAGACAGCTACCATAGATATTTCCCAACCAAATAAAGCTGCTGGAATTGGTGCCATGTTAGTGCAATGCGACATGGGGATATCATGCAATTGGTTGGGCAATCAAGGTGAGGGGTACAGCTTGACTTCACCAATTTTTTTAGTCTCTCCAGGCCAATTTATGATCGCGAATCAAAACGGAGAAAACCCACATATCACACA
>JAUHYU010000097.1 GCA_030426345.1 Bacteroidia bacterium | reverse complement strand
TAAACAATACTGACATGCCTGTAATCACGGCACTGCTAAAACCCAAAATAATCCGGAGTTTGTCCGAAAATGCCTTCTCCAAATTTAGCTTATAACGGTCGGTGGCTAGCATGGGAACAAATATCATTACAAACCCAAGAAACCCAAAGTTGAATAAATACCCTCCTCCCGGGAGATGTAGTAATTTAAACAGCCATCCGATAGATACACTAATGGAAGTAATTAGCCCGATGGCATACATGATCTTTTTCATATTTATCATTTTACTATTTCAACATCATTAATCAATATCTGAGGAATCAATGCCTGTCCATCGGCATGTGCCTGTTGTATTTTAATCACGACATCCATTCCTGAGATTACTTGCCCGAAGGCGGCAAAGCCTTGCCCATCAGGGTTGCGCTTTCCTCCAAAGTCCAGTTCTGGTTGCTCTCCAATACAAATAAAAAAAGACTCTTGCGCCGAATCCGGCGTGCTCCGCGCCATGGAAATTGTACCGTTTTTATGCTTCAAACCTGTATCAGAGGTTCTTTCCAAGGCGATAGGATCGTACAGAAAATTCTGTTTCCATGGATGTGCGCCAGCTTGGATTACTTCAATCTTGATCGGGGAGTCGGGTTGGTTATCGAGTTTAACTGTTCGGAAAAAGGATCCACCTTTGTAGAAATCCCCTTCCACATATTTTATGAAATTGGCAGAAGTGATCGGGGCCTTTTCAGGTTCCAACTGAACCAAAATGTCTCCAATATCCATGGAAATTTTCACCTTTTGGGCAAGAAGAATTCCATGAAACAAAAGTAAAATTGCAACAAGGGTTATTGCTTTCATCTATTTGTATTTTTTCAAGTATCTGAAATCAATGCTTCTATTCATGCCTTTGTGTGTCCCTAATTTGTTCCGGCCATGCCGGTTTCATAATCGTAATTTAAAATTATTGACTTTCACAAACTAATTCTTGTTGGTTAGAATTGGATTTTCTGCTTTTTAGCGAACGCAATAGTTGCGTGAATGCGGTTTACCTTACGCATGGATTTTAGAGGGTATTTGCAATAGTGTAAAAGCCTTAGTTACTTCGATCCTTATTCATAGGAAGTCATGCGTTTTGTTATCATCATATTCATATCCTTGTTTTTCAATTCCTGCGCTTCGGGACAAAAGGAACAACAAGCAGAAGAAACAAGGCAAGAAATTCCCGAGCCGGATGCAGGCCTCGAATACTTGTCTCAGATGGAGCGTGATATCGTAGGTGAATGGTCCAATAATTCCATGAAAGTTTGGGTACGGTCGTACAACAATTCTGACACTTCATTTATCGTGGAGATCAATGAAGATACTTGGGAAATGAAAATGAACATAAAACCCATTGTGACGACCATTCGGCAAGATGGCACGTATAGTTCTGAGTTTCGAAATTCCTTTGACTCGCTGATCTACAGGCCGGAGGGCACTTGGCTGATTGATGGCGACAGCCTTTTTATGAAAGACAGCCAAAAGGAATATAAATATCAAATCTTTATCGATGGCGGAATAGCAGAGTTTAAAAGCATGATCGATTGGGACAAAGACGGAAAAGCAGATGATGAATATTCGGGAATTCAGATAAAGAATAATTAATCCGGCAGATATAACTTTCAACTCAACATTACATCTTATTTTTACGATTGGAAATCAAAGTATAAAATTTATAGGTTATGAAAAATTTACATTCATTTGCGATAGTTTTAATGCTGATCTTCAGTATGGCGGCAACAGAAGCCAATAGTGCCTTGCCCACCAACGTGCGCTTCACTGTCCTGACGCGCTTGGGGAATCCTGTGGAGAATGCCAAAGTCATATTGTACGCTACGCGCGAAGATTATGACAATGAAGAAAACCCCGTAGCCGGGCCGGAGCTCACCGATGAAAAGGGTCGTGTCACGTTCAAGAATCTGGATGAGAAGAAATACTACGTACAGGTGACCAAAGGGGATGAAAATAACTATGGCGATGCTGAAGAAACCAGCAAATTGATAAAAGGGAGGACCAACAAATTCAATATTATCATCCAATAATTGCATGGAAATTCCATGGATTTTAGAGGCATTTTTTAATTAAAAATAGGTGAGAACGTATCCATACATCCTTCTACTTTTTGTGATTTTCTCAAGCTGCAGGCCAAATACAGAGGAGGAACTGGCAAAAACCCGAACGCTAATGCAACGTGGGGAATTTGCTGTCGCTATGGATTTGCTGGACAAGATCATTGCCAATGACCCTAGCAGCCAGTCCGCTTACAATATGCGCGGTATTGCCAATCTGGAATTGGGGCACACCGAAAAAGCCATCGGTGATTTTGATCATTCGGTAGCTTTGGACAGTAGCGACTATCGGTCTTTTTACAATAGGGGCAATGCCTACTATCAAAATGAAAATTATGATATGGCAGTCAATGATTTCAATCTAGCGCTCAATTTGGCACCAAAAGAGAAGGACATTTACATCAATCGAGGTAATGCTTTGATGCAAATAAGCAAGATAGATGAAGCCATTCTGGATTATAAATTTGCAATAAAAATCGATGCTAATAACTCACTGGCGCACTTTAATCTGGCACGTGGATACTATCTCAGCGAAAATATGCAAATGGCGAAAAAATCCTTTGAGGACTGCTTGCAAATTCAGGATAGTTATGCTCCGGCATATTATTTTCTGGGAATGATTTCCCTGCAAAACGACGATATAGAAGCCGCATGTGTGCTTTGGCAAAAAGCACTGGAACTTGGCTATCAGCAAGCAGAAGCTGTACAAAATCTATATTGTCAGGCCAGTTAGCCTGACTTCTTTGCTTTGTATTTTTCTGCTATGAGGATTTGATGGATTTTTTCCTTAAAATCACCTTGGATGATGATCTCACCATCTTTCTGACTGCCCCCAACGCCGCATTTGGATTTTAGCATTTTCCCTAAGCTTTTTAAATCATCTGCGGATCCTACAAATCCTTCTACCAAAGTCACTACTTTTCCTCCGCGTTGTTTTTTGTCAATCCGGACGATCAGATTTTGTTGTTCATTGGGCAATGTAGCTTGCAGGCCAGCTAAATTTTCAAAATAATTGAACTCCGGATTGGTGGAGTACACCACCCCTTCTCTGTTTTTGTGTTTGTTTTTTTTTGACATAGATTCAAATGCTAGCGATGTGCAATAAACAGTGGCACATCTGATCTTTTGAGTAGATGTTGGGCAACACTTGGCAAAAGCAAATTGGATATCCGGCTCCTCCCATATGCACCCATCACCACCAATGGATTTTTTAAACTACGGGCAAACTTACTTATTTCCATGGAAATGTTTATCCCTTCCAGCATTTGAATGCCGATATTGGTGTAGTGCTGCTTTACCAGCTTAATCAGCAGATTCTCATTTTTTATTTCTTCATCTTCATCTGGCAGCACAGATAGAATGGACACTTCTTTTTCTCTGAGATTCTCAGAAAATAGGTTGCTAAAAGCCCGAATAGCAAACACAGAAGACTCTTTATTGTCGTAGGTAAAGATTAGATTGTCAATTCTTCTGGTGCTCTCCGGAAAAATCAATACCGGGCATTTACTGCCTTTTATTATTTGGTCTAAAACTGACAAATCTGGTTCCCCAGTTGCATAATTTACAAATGGACGGTAGTTCAACACCAGAAGATCGGCAAAAATACTTTGCCGCACCAGCTCTTGTGCGGTCAGGCCAAAATCATGGTGAATCTCATAGGTGGCGTTGGCTTCTTTAGCTGCATGTTCAAATGCATCCGCCAATTGAGAAATGTCGGAATCTCCCTTGCTAAAAATATCCAATTTGGGCAGCATATCGGCCACGGCAGGATCTTCTAAATACTGATCAAAGGAAGGTATATGAGATACGTCCTTTATAGCCATGCCAACAAACAGATGTTCTTGCGAAAGCATCAGCGATTGGGTAAACAACCCAAAAAGGTTTTTGTTGTAAGGGAAACTCCCGTCCATTGTCACTAAAATTTTTGCCATTTTCAATTAGTGTTTCAGTCGAAAAGTCCAAACAGGAGTATTTGCATGGTTTACAACATCCTCGGCGATACTGCCACTGAGCAAGTGCAAAAGCCCGGTACGCCCATGAGTGGCCATTGCAATCAGGTCAGCCCGAATATCTTGGGCAAAAAATATGATCCCATCTTCTTCTACCTTGTCATTATAAATATTGATGGTATAATCACTGATTTCATTAGCGTTTATAAAATTTTTGGCATTTGCCATTATCTTCCTGTTTGTTTCAAAATCATTTGGAGTATTGATGCGTACCAAATGCAATTTTGCTTGGAAAATCTTCTGCATTTTTTTTAGTTCTACTGCAACTTGGTCGTCCTCTTGGTGAAAGTTAGTGGCAAAGGCAATGTCATGGATTTCGCCAAGATTTACTTTCGATTTTACAGTAAGTACCGGACATCTGGAATGCCGCACAATTTTCTCCGTATTAGACCCTATCAGAACTTCTTCCAGTCCGCTACAACCTTTAGAACCCATGATCACCAAATCCGCTTTGTTTTCCCTGATTTCATCCATAATGAACAGGAAGGTATTCCCAATCATTACTTTTTTGATTATGTTCAGATTGTAGGACCCAAATGATGTAATGAATTTTGTACATTTTTCATCGGCATTTTTGTACATGGATTCGAGAAACGTTTCATCCATCTCCAAACTGGCAGGATTTCCCATAATCGGGTATGCGCTTCCCGCTGCGGATACGTCAAGAAAATTAGAGTGATCGATGACATGTAAGACAGCTAACTCTGCACCAGTATGTTGGGCTATTTGACAAGCGAGGTCCATCGCAAAGCTTGCTTGTTCGGAAAAATCTGTAGGAACGAGTATCCTTTTCATAATTCAATTTTTTTAATACATAGTTAAAATCGTACCCTTAAAGGGCAACTCCTATGCTTAGTTAACAAAATTGAGATAAAAATGATTTCTACATAATGATGCCCATCACTAAAAAATATGATTTAGATCACTATTTCACTTGCTCCTATCGGCCATAAAAATCGGCCTCTCGTATCAGTCCTTTCGAATCCAACACTTTTATCTTTTTGCCCTGAAGGGAAATCAATTTTTGAGATTTGAAATCGGAAAGTAGTCGGATCACGGTTTCGGTAGCCGTCCCGATGATATTTGCCAAATCTTCTCTAGAAAGTGTAATGTCAATCAGAACACTTTCTTCTCCGTCCATGCCGTAGGTTTCTTTCAGCATAAGCAGTGTTGTAGCCAGTCTCTCCCTAACTGATTTTTGGGCGATGGTCATGAGTTGTCGCTCCATTGTCCCCAAATCATGGGCCACTTTTTTTGCCATTTTTTGGAAGAAAACAGGATTTTTCTGAAGTATTTCTAAAAAGTCGGATTTAGGGATGTAGCATATGGCGCCCTCTTCAATCACGGTGGCAGAGGAATTGTAAAATTCTTCACTAATTAATGCCCTGTAGCCCAAAAAATCCCCCGTTTTTCCGAGTTTTAGTATTTGCTCTTTGCCGTCAGAGTTGATCTTATAGACCTTTACCTTGCCAGAATTGATACAAAACAAACCCATGGGGCGAGTTTCTTCATAAAATAAGGTCTGCCCTTTTTTGTAGTGAATACATGTCTTGCGACTTGAAAGCATATCTAGTTCCTCCCTCGGCAATTCTGAAAATAAAGAATGATCTCTACCAGGACAGAGCGAGCAATGGATTCTAATGTTGTTTTTTGTATTCACCATGCTAAATTTTTTTTGCCAATATAGCCAAATTAAGTCAGATTCTCAATTGCAAAAAGGACTGTCAATACTTGTTAGACGTATTTTAGAACTGTTTTAAATAAGATTGCCAATCCCAAAAACAAGTATAAAGAGCAATGTAGAAATGGCCATTTGTTTTAGAAATGGGTCTAGCTTTTTGGCATTATGGATTTTGGATACTTTTATGCCATTATAAATCAATAAGGGGGTAGTGATCAGGAATAAAAATTGGAGAGGAGTTCGAAAGTTTATAACTACAAAAGCTGCTGAAGCCGCAATTGCAATCACGATTAGGGACCAATGATAAATTACTGCGTTTTTCCGTCCTATGCGTACTGGAATCGAGAGTTTTCCAGCTTGTTTGTCGGAAGCAATATCTCGAATATTGTTTAAATTCAATACGGCTGTAGACAGTAACCCACAACTCAATGCAGGCAATAGAGCAGGAGTACTAAAATCTCCCGTATGACAAAAATAAGTCCCCATCACACCTACAAACCCAAAAAAAATGAGTACGAATAAATCGCCGAATCCGGCATAACCATAGGGATTTTTGCCCATCGTATAATTGATTGCCGCACCTATTGCTAGCACGCCCACAAGAAGCATCAACAGAAACCCAACACTTACTTCCTGTAGTGAAATGAAAAGCAAAGAGAGCCCACTAACGAGCGATAAACCAATAAAAATATAGATGGCTATTTTCATGGATTTCATGGATATTTTACCAGCTTGCACAGCTCGATCAGGGCCTGCCCTGCCGGCGTGATCTGCCCCATGTTGGGTATCGCCATAGTCATTGGCCAAGTTGGATAGTATCTGCAAAAAGATCGTGGTAAGTCCGCTGAGCAGAAAAACAATCCACCTGAATTTACCATCAAAGGCAGCCAAAAAACTACCCAGCCCAATGCTGGCGAGAGCCAATGGCAGCGTCCTCAATCGTATCGCATGTATCCAATCTTTTGCCTGGATCATCATTACATTCTTTCTGGCACCTGAATGCCCAATAAATCCATGGAGATTTTAATGGTTTTGGCTACATGTGCCGAGAATGCCACCTTAAACATCCGATAGTTTTCGTCGCTTTCCTTCAGAATTGGCTCTTCGGTATAAAACCTATTGTATTCTTTGGCTACATCATAGACGAATTGTGCGATGACTGCAGGGGAATAATTTTCTGCAGCCTCGGCAATCAATCTGTGGAAATCGTTTAGCAGAAAAATCAATGCTCTAGTTGAATTGCCGCATTCAACCATTTTATCGATATCAAAGCTATGATAATCCATGCCGAGTTGCTCGGCCCTCCGGACTATTGCTGAGATCCTAGCATGCGTATATTGGATAAAAGGCCCTGTATTTCCATGAAATTGGATGGATTCCTCTGGGTTGAAAAGCATCCGTTTTTTGGGATCTACTTTTAGTAGAAAATATTTTAGTGCACCCAAAGCCAAGATTTCGTACAACTCGTTGGCTTCGTCTTCGTCAAAGCCGTCAATCTTGCCCAACTCCAATGTATGTCGTTTGGCGGTTTCTGCCATCTCAGTCATCAGATCATCGGCATCTACTACTGTCCCTTCGCGTGATTTCATCTTGCCACCGGGCAGATCTACCATACCATAAGACAAATGAAACATACCGTCAGCATAAGGACGGCCAAGTTTTTTCAATATTTTGAACAATACATCAAAATGATAATCCTGCTCGTTGCCCACAACATATACGGACTTATCATAAGTATAATCCTTGTATTTCAAATCTGCCGTTCCGAGGTCTTGGGTCATGTACACCGAGGTGCCATCTGTGCGTAGCAAGAGCTTTTCGTCGAGACCTTCATCAGTCAGATCCACCCAAACTGAGCCGTCTTCTTTTTTAAAAAAGAGGCCTTTTTCCATGCCTTCCTCAACGATGGCTTTGCCCAATAGATAGGTTTCAGATTCATGGTATGTTTTGTCGAAGCTCACACCCATTCGCTTGTAGGTAAGTTCAAAGCCATCATAAACCCATTGATTCATTTGCTTCCAAAGTTTTACCACGGTCGCATCACCATCTTCCCAATCTCGGAGCATCTTTTGAGCCGATTGGAGCAAAGGAGCTGATTTTTCTGCCTTCTCTTTTTCTAAGCCATCAGCAACCAATTGTTGTATTTCTTTTTTGTATTCCTGATCAAAACGTACATAATATTTCCCAATGAGGTGATCGCCTTTGAGGCCGGATGACTCGGGTGTCTCTCCATTTCCAAATTTCTGATAGGCGACCATAGATTTGCAAATGTGAATGCCTCGGTCATTTACCAGATTTACTTTTTCTACTTCATACCCGGCCGCCTGTTGGATTTGCGCTACAGAATATCCCAAAAAATTATTTCTGAGATGTCCCAAATGCAATGGCTTATTCGTATTCGGTGAAGAATATTCTGTCACTACATTTTTTCCTTTAGGCGCAAGTTTGCCGAAGGACTTGTTCTGGAAGGATTGTTGAAAAACATTGAGCCATACAGAAATATTGATTTTTAGATTTAAAAATCCTTTGACAACATTAAAATCTTCGAGAAGATCTGAAGATTTTTTTAGGGCTTCACCTAATAAAGCAGCCGTTTCTTGAGGATTTTTTTTGGAATGGCGGGCAACAGGAAAAGTAACAAATGTATATTCCCCCTCAAACTCCTTTCGCGTGGGTAAAAGTGCCAATTCTTTTTCTTGAAGAATATAGCCAAACAAGTCTTGAAAAGCAGATTTTATTTCCTCCTTTAGCAATTCCTCGATGCTATTGCTTTGCGCTGGTTTCATCTATTTAATGTTTGATTTTTTTGGGGTTGCAAAGATTACAAAATAATACCAATATTGCATCGCTAATTTTAAAAGTTGCAATAATGAAGCGTTACGAAGATTTGGTAAGTCAGACATTTGAATTTCCTACCGAGGAATTTAAAGTTGTCAACAATGAATTACATTTCCATAACATTCCTTTGATGGATATTATCAAAGAACATGGGACGCCTTTGAAGTTAAGCTATCTGCCAAAGATTGGTCAAAATATAAAAAAGGCCAAAAAGATGTTTAAGGCTGCTATGAAAAAGCACAATTATAAGGGCAACTACATGTATTGTTATTGTACCAAGTCTTCCCATTTTAGTTTTGTGCTCGAAGAAGCTTTGAACAATAATGTACAACTCGAAACGTCTTCTGCCTATGATTTGCAGATTATCAGAAAGCTTTACGAAAAAGGACAGATCAATAAAGACACTTATATCATTTGCAATGGGTTTAAGAGGCCGTTGTATAAACAATACATTTCAGAGATCATCAACGAGGGTTTTCACAATTGCATCCCTATTCTCGACAACCTCAATGAGCTTGATTATTTAATAGAAAACGTCCAAAAACCCATGAAATTGGGAATTAGAGTGGCTGCTGATGAAGAACCAAATTTTGAGTTTTACACTTCCAGGCTTGGGGTGCGATACAGCGATGTCAACCATTTATACAAAGATCAGATCAAGGACAATCCCAATCTAAGCTTGAAAGTCCTCCATTTTTTCATTCATTGGGGCGTAAGCGATTCGGCCTATTATTGGAGCGAGCTGAGCAGGTTTGTATTTAAATATTGTGAGCTGAAAAAGACTTGTCCCGAGCTCGATTCTATTGATATTGGTGGTGGATTTCCGATCAAGACGTCTCTGACATTTGAATTTGATTATAGCTATATGGTAGACCAAATCGTTCAAAATGTAAAGTGGATTTGTGATCGCCATCATGTTCCGGTTCCAAATATAATTACAGAATTTGGATCTTATACTGTTGGGGAAAGTGGTGCTACTATTTACTCCGTGCTTGACACTAAGCTGCAAAATGACAAAGAACTTTGGTATATGATCGATGGCTCTTTTATCACGCATATTCCCGATTCGTATGGTATGAATCAAAAATATATCATGATGGCCATCAATAATTGGGACGACATGTATCACAAAGTTAACCTTGGTGGTCTAACTTGTGATAGCCTCGATTATTATAATTCTGAAGCGCATTCATCTGAAGTTTTCCTACCCAAAATGAGCAATGGAACACCGCTGTATATCGGTTTTTTCCATACAGGGGCATATCAGGAATCTATCGGAGGATTTGGCGGGTTGCAACATTGCCTGATTCCATCTCCAAAACACATTATTCTGAATAGGGATAAAGATGGTCAGCTTACTACGAAGGTATTTGCTGAGGAGCAAGCTAGTGAGTCGATGATGAAATTGTTGGGATATTAAAGTGTTTGAAAAAAAATTCAATTAAATGTACATAAAAAAAGCCTTTAAAATCCATGGATTTTAAAGGCTTTTTACTCAAAAAATCCAAAAGTTGTGAACAACCCCCGGATTGATGTAGATCAATTTTCTTAAAAACTCCAGTTCACATCCCAAAGTAGAAAGTGCACCGAATCCATGGATTTTAAGAGGGTTTCTACTTTTCTTTGATGATGACCTTGGTCTGTGTCTCTTGGCAGAGGCGGTAAATCCGCATTTATAGAAGCAACTAATTTTTGTAATTGTGGTTCGTATTTATCAGCAATTATTTTTGCCTCATCCAACAAATTATCAATCATAATTTGCTCCACCATGATTTCTTGCCAGATATCTTCGCCTATATTTTCACCATTGGTTTGCGTAGTACGAGCTTCCGAAATCAAGGCATCTTCCATTCGCTTTTGATGAATAAGCTCCTCCCTCAATCTGGATATTTCTTGTTTGTCACTATCGGAAATGGCTGGATCCAACTTAACTCTTTGGGCATCTACTTTTGGTTTTACTTGTTCCTTAAAATAGGTTCGTTGATCTCTCTGAGAACTTTTGTTTTCATCATTGGCATAGGTTGTCGTAAATAATACTCCCATCAATACAACAAGCAAGGTGATCTTTTTCATATATATTAGTTTATCATTTGTTTGGTAATATAGACGCAGGAAGTAGCTGCCAGTTTAGGAGGGTTAGGGCATATTCAACCAAATAGATCATATTCTCAATCAAGAACCAAATGAACTATCCTAACAACAAATAAAAATTTAGATGAAGCATAAAATAAAAGTCAAAATTCATTTCATCAGATGATAATTTCATGACTTATCTTATCTTCGGGGTTTGTTATTAAATATTCCATCCTTATGAGTAAACTGATCATTAGCAGTCACGCTGAATTTGAACAACATATCGGCAAAGAATTAGGCGTATCCGATTATCTAACCATCACCCAAGAAAGAATCAACCAATTTGCGGAAGCCACCATCGATCATCAATGGATTCACACAGATCCGGAAAGAGCGAAAAAAGAAGGTAGTTTTGGAAACACTATTGCCCATGGATATTTGACCATTTCTATATCCCCTTATTTGTGGAAGCAGATTGCTGAAATTCGGAACATCGACATGATGATCAATTACGGCATCGAAGACCTGAGGTTTAACCAACCCGTAAAAGTAAATAGCGAGGTCAGATTGAAAGCCAAATTGAAATCACTCGTAAATCTCAGGGGTATATCAAAATGCCATCTGCATGTGGAGTTGGAAATTAAGGGAGTGAAAAAGCCAGCTTATTCCGGCATACTTGTATTTATTTACTACTTCAATAATAATCAATAATGAATGGCATTTTAGTCTATTGGATAAGTTGATTTCATAAAAAATGAAGGTCATATCCACAAATATCGGAGCAGAAAGAACCATTGACTGGAGAGGAAAACCTCTCTCAACAGGGATATTTAAGCTCCCGGTTTCAATACCAATTTTTTTAGATAACTATGGCGTAAGGGGAGATCATGTTAGCGACCTGAAAGTACATGGGGGTATAGACAAAGCATGCTATGCTTATGGATTTAATCATTATGACTATTGGAAGAGATTATACCCGCATTTGGAGTGGACTTATGGTATGCTTGGCGAAAACCTTACCATGTCTGAGATCGATGAAGCCTCAATCTATATTGGAGACGTATATAAAATTGGAGATGCCATTGTACAAGTTTCTCAGCCACGGCGGCCTTGTCTTAAATTGGCCGCTAAACTTCAAAACCCAAAAGCACCGAAGCAATTTGTAGATTATGATCATCCGGGAGTGTATTTCAGGGTGATTCAATCAGGACAAGTGCAAGTAGGAGATGAGTTATCTCTTGACTTGAGAAATCCCATGGCCTTGTCAATCCAGCAGATCAATCAATTGCTTTATTCTAAAACGGATAAAATAACAGTAGAAATGGCAAAAAAGGCAATATATGATACCAACCTATCATCTAACCACATAAGTACTATTGCCAGAAATTGGAATTTATAAACTAGCGTTTCAATTTTAGCTCGATAGCTCTCCTTCCATGAATTGATTAACTCATCAGGTTTTATTAAAATCTTATTTTTAGTTTCCTTCTGTTTTATGCAAATTTAATGCTAAAGTTCATGTGGTATTAAAAAAAGTAAGTAGAATAGTTTAGAAATATATGAGGGTGGTGATCATTTACTTGATATTGATCTCAACAAAAAAACAAAGGCAAACTTGGACAGTTTGCCTTTGATCAAATAAACCCAAAATTATGAAAAAACTACTAAGACAAAACGCTTTAAAATTTTACTGATGCCAAGACTCTCTTGACAGCTATGACCTCTATTACTAAGTCGTCTTTGTTTACATTTTCAAAAGTATATTCCTCTGAAAAATCTGACCCTTGATCGATAAATTTGTTCTCTGCGAGGAGCTCATCTCCTTCATAAATATTGATATAAATGGGATCAGCAAACTTGCCATTTACCACTACCTTGGCATTGCCGTTGTCAACTTCACTAATTGAGGCTGTCATGGCTCCATCTTCAGTTCTCTTAATTTTAGTTATATAAATGCCTTCACTATCAGTCACTCTGAATGAAAAGTCACCATAAGCTAAATTTTGAAAACTAAATTGCTTTGTAAATGATTTCTCTTGATTGAGTTGCGTAGTGCTTAATACATCACCTGCATCATCCAACACCTCTGCTTTTACTTTACAATCACCTTGATTAAAGTACTTCAGACTATAAATGTCATTGGTCAAAGGAGTAAAAGTTACAGATTTCTTTTGCGCTGTTGCAACTGTGGCCATCCCTACAACTATTGCAAAGACTGCGATTGTTTTGGTTGTAAATCGTTTCATAGTTGAAAATTTTGTTTAATTGTGTCAACTCTCATTGCAAATATAAGAGCTTTTATTTATTAAATTCATAATCATAGTAAATTATTTAGATGTAAATTTTAACATATCATGTAATTATTAACAATATCGTAATTTTGGTAAAGAATATTGATTAAGGATTAAAAATTGGTTTTTAATCAGCTATATATTGGAAAATTCCCATAAAAAAATAAGTCAAATTAATTATAACTTAACATTAAATATTTTTTTAAGCGTGATATAAGGAGTCCATTTATCAGTTTCATTAAAACCTAAGGAATAAAAAAAGCAAGCTTTGTGGCTTGCTTTTTTTATTAATGTTACCGCTGTGAGCTATGTTAAGATACCCTATTTAAGGATTCATGGGCGAATCGTCACATTTCAGATCGCCAAGTACATATTGCATTCCATTCAAATAATACTTCAACAGGTTGGGGTTTTCATAGCTCTGAGCATTGTGGGAAGGTGAGGAATAAAAAACCCTTCCTTTTCCATACCTTTTAATCCATGAGACATAGCTGACTTTATCATCTGTCTCGTGGCGTATACCTTCGATTTTTGCGTTTTCCATATATAGCAATGGTCTGAAATGCTTTTTGCTATAGGCATTTTTAAAAAAGTACGGCTCATCAATATGTATAAATGATTTACCATCAAAAGCCATGGTCAGCGGATGGTTTTTATCAACCAGCTTAAGCTCAATCTCTTGCTGTTTGGGGTGGTAATTGAAGCTGCCTCCCGTCATCTCACTGACTGCTTCCGAATTATTTTGCATCACAATACCGCCATGAATGACCGCAAGGCCTCCTCCTTTTTTCACAAAGGCTAATAAATTTGCTTCCAGTTCCGCGGCCTTTTTAGTTTTGGACTCTTCACTCATCGTTGAGTCTGCTGCATAAAGAGCATCATAAAACAAATCCCGGCGAGGACCGATCGAGCAATTGTTGTTTAGAACAATGGCGTCAAACTGCTTCAGGTTCTTTTTTTCAAACATGGAAATATCACTGCTTTTGACAACCTGATACGCCTTCGTCTTTTCAGAAAGAATGGTGACAACTGCGTTTGCGTGTGGGATCACCCAATGTTTAAAACCTGTGTGTAGTGAAAATAGGAGAACTTTATGTTTTCCTGAGATAGGGGCAGCAGTCTGATCTGGGGCGAGCCCATAAATCTTTTGTTTCCACGAATCGTTCAATGGGAATGATTCAATAGATTTATTTTGAGCGTGAACCAAATTTGCAAAGAGCAATAAGGCAATAACAAATATTTTATTCATGACAATTTTTTTAGCAACATTGAAATTTATTATTTCATCCACGCATTTACAAGTATTTGCTACTGCAAGTAAACAAAAACTTCTGTTTTGCCATGATCTCTCAATCTTTAACAGTACTTTACTTTTTTGATCGGATTTCATTTTTAATGAGCTAGTCTTTGGTTTTATTAAATACAAAACCGCCATGAATTACTATCGAAAATCCATGGCGGCTTGTAAAATCACTAGACGCTAGCTCCTTGTTAATGCAGTCGATATATCTGCTGGATTTCTTTTAAGATGCCCGAAAAATCTATTTCGAGGTCTATCAGTTTACCACTATGGATATCAAAGACCCATCCGTGCACAGTGATTGCCTGTCGTTTGAGTGCCCGCTGCACATCAGGGGTTTTGATCACATTTACACATTGTTCCTGTACGTTCAATTCCACAAGGCGATTGTATTTTTCATCCTCATCTTCAATCGCATTCAGTTCATCCTTGTGCATTCTGTACACATCTCGGATATTCCGGAGCCACGGGTTTAAAATACCAAGGTCTTCAGGCATCATAGCTGCTTTCACCCCACCACAATAATAATGTCCACAAACGATGATATGCTTTACCTCTAGAAATTTAACCGCATAGTTGATCACCGACATTGCACTCAGGTCAAGGTTTGAAACCATATTGGCGATATTTCGATGCACAAATGCCTCGCCCGGCCCAGCGCCCATAAGCTCCTCTGCAGTTACCCGGCTATCAGAACATCCTATGTATAGGATCTCTGGATTTTGCCCTTTGGAAAGGTTCTGAAAATACTCTTTATCTCGGTTTAACTTTTCAGCAACCCAGCTTTTATTATTGTCAAAAATTTTCTTAATGTCCATCTTATTTATTTTTCATTTACAATATTTCATTTTAAGATCGAACCTGACAGCTATTATAATGATCGATCACGACAAGGTTCAATTTCTCAGGCTAAAAAACCACAAAACCAATCATTAACTCACCAAATGATCCTGCCAATTCTGGATGCCTTTCATTCTCAACTTGATGCCACGGTGGCCTGCCGATGCGGCAAAATTCTGAATTACTTCCTTGACATCATGGTCGATATATTTGGCTCCTGTGCCATCAATCTCAACTTCGGTATTATCTGGCACTCCTCTTAAGGTCAGCAAGATGCTCCCTTTGTTTAGAAAAGTAACTTCTTCGGCCAATTTGATAACAACTTTTTTGGTCTTGGCCACTTCGTCGCTATGATAGTAAAAGGGAAGTCTGTAATTGTTTCTCAGCACATGAAAAATTGAAACCACCATGCCAATGGCTATCCCGGTTAAAAGATCTGTGAACAAAATGGCTACAATCGTGACAATAAATGGCAGGAACTGATTCCATCCAAGAGCATACATTTGCTTAAACAAAGATATCTTGGCCAACTTGTATCCGACAACTATAAGGATGGCTGCCAAAGATGCCAGAGGTATCAAATTGATTATACTGGCCAAAAATACAACCATGATAAAAAGCAATACTCCATGTATGATGGCAGAAAGCTTGGTCTTTGCCCCAGCTCCAAGGTTGGTCGAACTCCTGACGATCACAGATGTCATAGGTAGCCCGCCTATTAACGCACTAACAATATTACCCACACCCTGCGCCTTCAATTCAAGATTGGTAGATGTCACCCGCTTTTGAGGATCCAGTTTGTCAATTGCCTCAATACAGAGCAATGTTTCGATACTGGCTACTGCTGCTATAGTCATCGCCACAATGTAAATATCGGGGTTGGATAATTGCGAAAAATCCGGAAAACGGAACTGACCAACAAAATCCGCTAAACCAGACCCATTGCCTATGGATACGACGTGCTGGCCGCTCAAGAACATCTCTGGGGCCATTGTCTTGAACGATTGGTTGACCACTATTCCAAGAATCACGGCTACCAACCCGCCAGGCACAAACTTAAAAAAAGAAAGTTTCTTCAATGAAGGCAGTTCCCAAACTAAAATGACAGCCACAGAAATGAGGAATATCATCAATGCTCCACCTTCTATTAAATTAAATGCACTGAATATTTCTGAAAAGGTATTTTTGCCATCTGCCTGAAAAAAATTCATATCGCCTAAAAAGTCGAGATCATCTCCCAGAGCATGTGGTATTTGTTTTAAAATCAGTATAATACCAATCGCAGACAACATTCCCTTGATGACCGATGATGGAAAATAATGGCTGATAATCCCGGCCTTTGCAAACCCCAGCACCAGTTGAATCACCCCAGCCAAAACTCCGGCAAGAAGCAACGCCTCAAATGACCCTAAAGTGGCTATCGCTCCAAGAATGATAACCGTGAGCCCGGCAGCTGGACCACTTACACTCAGAGAGGATCCGCTCAATGCCCCAACTACTATCCCTCCAACAATTCCTGTAATTAGGCCCGAGAACAGTGGAGCACCTGATGCTAGGGCAATACCCAAGCATAATGGTAATGCTACAAGAAACACAACCAAACCAGCTGGCAGGTCATACTTAATATCTGAAAATTTATACAATTTCATGTATTACAATGATTTTACTTATTTGAATTTAGTTTTATAGAAAGCTATTACACATTATCGTACAATGACGGCTTACCCATCCGAAAATGTTAATAGCTTAAAAAGATAATATAAAAAAGGATTGACTATGCTTCTGGAGGCGGAGTGGTTACTTCACCGACAGGCTCTTTAATATTTGATTGATGATGAGCAAATTGGTTTTTGTACAGCTCACTTAAAGGGTGCGAAGTTGCAAAAGGGGTTAATTTTTTATAGAAATGATATTCTTCTTCTTCTAATCCTGTAGATCCCATCTGTATAGGCCGATCACTTCTAAAATCGTTATCCTCGAAATAAAAATCTGTAATGCTACTCACTAAGCTTTCTATCTCATACAAGTAAACATTACTTCCGGCATTTGAAATCATCAAATTATACTGGTTGAAGCTCACGTACATTATCTGCAAGCCCATGGCCAAAGCCAATAATTTAATCGATATGGATTTTATGATGTTCACTCCTTAAATATTTCGCAATAATAATTATTTGAAATTTATTATTCAAATGAACAGTAAAATAGAAAATAATTAATAATGTTGGTTTAACCCCAATTATCATAATAAAATAACCCTAAACAATCAGGGGGTCATCGCTTTGGGCAGTTTTAAACCAATATTATCTGTAACAATACGTTAGTTTTTGAAATAATGTTGCATAAACTGTATATTTACGAAGTGAAATATAGTGATTATAAACATGTACTAAAAAAACACAATCTTCGGGTTACCGATTGCAGAATTGATGTATTGGAGAGATTTTATTCCAAAAAGCATGCATTATCCATGAAAGTTATAGAAACTGAACTTGAGGGTTATGATCGTGTTACGTTATATAGAACTATAAATTCATTTATAGACAAAGGTGTGTTACACCGGATACCAGATGAAAGCGGGTCAGCTAGCTACGGTATTTGTGCAGAAACATGTACTGCTGAAAAACACTCCCATAACCATGTCCATTTCAAATGTAGCCGCTGTGGCCAGATTGATTGCTTGTCATCATACAGTGTGCCTGTTGTAGATTTACCAGGATATGAGATTAGCGATAGCAACCTTATTATCAATGGGGTTTGCAAAAGCTGCAATCATGCCAATTAGTGCATTTATGAATCCTTTTGCAACTTTTGCACTAACCCAAGTTTGATTCCCAAGTAAAAGTTTATTCCCTGATTTGGGACTTCTAATGGCTTCAATCTGGAAAGATGGCTAATATAGCGCGTGTTGGTCAGATTGTTGATTCCTGTAGAAATTTCGATGGGTTTTCCCTTAGTTGCTATCGTGAAATCGCATCCGACGTTTACCAAACCGTATGCCGAAGAGGAGGTTTCAAAATCCCCGGTACGATTCTGATCAAAGGTATAATTGTATGATACAAATAATTCTTTGATCCGCACATTGCTTTCTTGTGAAAGTATGGCTTTTACCTTGGATTTGATATTGGTGGCAGGGATCAAAGGCAATGGATTTCCATGGCTGTCTTCTGCAAAAACAGTAGATACTGCACTTTCTAGATGGAGCCAGTGCAGGTTGTGTGGGTGAAAATGGACCATTCCCTCACCTCCATAAAGTTTAGCCTTGGTCTGTTGGTAAGCATATACAGGAACGTCATCAATGACAGAATCTGTAGGAGATAAATATATAAAGTTGTCGATGAAATTTATAAATGGGCTTACAGAAAAACTGATATGCTCGGCATTGTAATCGAAGGTAAAATCCAGCTGAGTGGCGCCTTCACTTTTCAGATTTGCATTACCGATTTCAAACCGTTGTGTGCCTTCATGTACTCCGTTAGACAAAAGCTCTGAGGTGTTTGGTGCTCTGAACCCCGAGGCTAAATTAAGTCTAAATACAGCATTTCCTTGAGTATAGGCTCCTCCAATTGCATAGTTAAGATTTTGGTATGATTTGTTTAAGGCCTGGAAACTGACTTCATCACCCATCGCTGGTTCGGTATCTATACCGCGATAATCGCCCCGCAATCCCATTTGCAGCTGAAGCTTGTCTAAGTCGTAACTGGCCATGGAAAAAAGGCCAATATCATTGGTAATCGCATTTGGAATCAACTGTTCTTCTCCAAAATTTGTGTTGGTCTGGTGCATTCCCTGTGAGCCGATAGTCAGGGTTAAATGATCTCCCAATGGTGCCGAGTGCCATTTTGCGTTGTAGGTAAATGATTTAAGTCTCATGTCCAAAGCAGAGATATCCCGAACATCTTCAAATTCCTGACGGTCATTTTGTGAATATCCTAAGACCAGATTTACTTCTGAATCATGGATAAACCAGACATTTTCTAAACTAACCGCGTGATTATTGATTTTTTGGAACGGTAAATCAGGTGATCGATCTGTCGATTTTGTAAAGCTGGCATCTTCCGTGATGCCAAAAACATTTTGTAAAAAGCTGTACCGAAGGTTAGTTATCCATCTTTTAGTATTATACCCCAATGAGGTTTTAATGCTTTTCTCATCAAATCTTGAATTGTAAACACGATGATCTTTTGGCACTGTGTAGTCAGCATTGGAAGTGTATCCACCAAATACGTTCATTTTAAATGCCTCCTTGTGGACTTTTAAGCCAATGTCAGAAGATGATCCAAGGGTATTGGATAGGAATTTAGTATTGAAATCCCCCTCTATCTCATTATGCCGGGCATACCTTTCATCCACAAAATACAGTACTCCACCCATGGCGTCTGCACCATATAAAAGAGAGGCAGGGCCTTTGATTACTTCCACGCTTTCGATCCCTGGCTCCCCGATTCCAAGTCCGTGCTCATCTCCCCATTGCTGGTTTTCTACGCGAATTCCCTGGGCGTATGTCACGATCCTGTTTCCAGAAAGACCACGAATGATCGGTTTGCCAATTCCCGGTCCTGTAGAAAGCTGATCCACTCCTGGAATGCTTGTGATAGCCTC
>JAUHYU010000096.1 GCA_030426345.1 Bacteroidia bacterium | reverse complement strand
GCTCCCAAGCAGCACAAAAATATGCCAGATGGCATGATGGTTTCGGATGCGTTCATTAGAATAAAAGATAGTTCCGATGCTGTAAAAAATCCCACCAATCACGATCCCGGCAAATGCTTGCTTAGGTAAATACACATAAAAAGATTTTATCTTGAAAATGGCCATCCAACCCATGCTCAAATAAATCAACGTGGAAATCAGCCTGTATTTTTTGATCATCACCAGTTTATACAAAATCCCCGCTACGGCAATTCCCCAAATGGTAATGATGTACGAGGTGTGAATGTGTTCCTTCAAACCCACCAGCAAAAAAGGCGTATATGTCCCCGCGATCAGGACAAAAATGGCAGAATGATCGAGTAGATGCAATCTGGATTTTAGCCTTGGATGGGAAACAGCGTGGTAAGCTGTAGATGCCGTATAAAGCAAAATCAACGACCCTCCATAGATGTAGGCACTGAATATTTCCCATGAACCTCCATGGACATATGCTTTGTGTAACAGTGCAAATGACCCAATTATAAACAATACAATCCCAAACCCATGTGTAAGTGCATTGGCAAATTCCTCTTTATTTTCTGTTCGTAGGCTCAAGATATTTTGTTGATTTAAAATAAAGGTAAATATTTTTAGATATAAGAAAAATGCAATTTGAAATTCAAGATGTTTCCCTTATTAAACTATTAATTTATATAAAAAGTTTAAGGTCTTGAATATGTGTAGTTTAAAGTTTATTGAGTGAAAATGTGGATAACTTATCCACTTATTATTTGCATTGAAAATAGCTAATACCTACTTTCAACATGCAATTTATACTTTATCAACAATGTATGGGTTGTTTTTGATTTTAGTCCTTCACAAAGAAAACTAAATAAAATTCCGGTCGTCTCAGAGCCTATTTCTCCAAGGAGATTTGCTCTATAAGTATGGAAAAGTACAATTTGTTATATTAAAGATTATCAAGAAAAATCACCAAAAACCTGACGAAGATGAGTAAAAAGACGTTAGCCACACTAGAGGAAGAGCAAGCACCTTCAGAAAAAAAATCCGAAGCCATGCCAAAGAAAAGTGAAAAGAAGAAAATAGAATTCAAAGTACCCGTCAAGGTTGTGAAGCGTGATGGAAGGATAGAAAACTTTGAAGCGACCAGAATCGAAGTGGCCATCACTCGATGCTTTAAAGGCTTGGGCCGAACTAACTTCGATGCACCAAAGATCACCAAGCAGATCATCAATATAGTCTCTGCAAAATTTGAGCAGCCGACAGTAGAGCAAATTCAGGATATTGCAGAAACTGTATTGCAGGCTGCCGGGGAATACGAAGCCGCCAAAAGCTATATTCTTTACCGGGCCGAGCATGCCAAAATGAGGGAAACCCGTCCCGTGCCGGATGAAGTACGTGAAGCATTTGAAGCCTCTGACAAATACTTTCCTACTGAATTGCAGAAATTTCAGTTTTACGATAAGTATGCTCGATTTACCTATGCACATGGTCGCAGGGAAACTTGGGTAGAAACTGTAGATCGTGCAGTAGAATATTTGAAAGAACTTTCAGATTACAGATTGCAGCCGTTGACATACCAGCGATTGAGACAAGGCATCCTCGACATGAAGATCATGCCATCTATGCGTCTCTTGGCCATGGCGGGACCTGCTGCTAGGAGAAATAACATCAGCATTTACAATTGCTCCTATATGCCGGTAGACAGCATAGATTCATTTGTGGAGGCAATGATCATTTCTATGAGCGGATGTGGCGTGGGATATTCTGTGGAAGCGGAATACATTGAAAAGCTTCCGCGCATCAAGCGACAAAGCAAAGAACAGGCGATTCAGCATGTGGTAGAAGATTCTACAGAAGGATGGGCAGATGCGGTACGCACAGGCTTAGAAGCTTGGTTTGGCGGCAGGGATGTGCATTTTAATTACTCACTTGTAAGGCCAGCCGGTGCAGTGCTGCGGATCAAAGGCGGCAGGGCTTCAGGGCCGGAACCATTAAGGGTAATGTTGGAATTTGCAAAGGCGAGAATCTTGGCTAGACAAGGCTCTACTTTACGTCCGCTAGATGCGCATGATATCATGTGCGCTGTTGGAGCTGCTGCCGTTTCAGGTGGCGTTCGTCGTACGGCCATGATTGCGCTGTTTGATTATGACGATAAGGAAATGTTGCATTGCAAGGACGGTGACTTTTGGAAAAAGAACAACCAGCGATGGAATGCCAATAATTCATCTGTATGGCCAGATCGCCAGCTGAGTCAGGCAGAAATTGCCAACTTCTTGTTGGGCATGGTAAATTCTGAACGTGGCGAACCCGGTATATTCAACCGAAAAGCTGCAACGAACACAAGACCAAAAAGAAGGAAAAAAGCACGGTTTGGCACCAACCCTTGTGGGGAAATAATCTTGAGACCATTCCAGTTTTGCAATCTTTCTGTTGCTGTAGCACGTGAAGGCGATACCATTGAAGACCTGAAAGAAAAAGTAGAATTAGCTGCTATTCTTGGTACGATTCAATCCAAAGCCACGCACTTTCCGGGATTACGCAAAGAGTGGAGAAAAAATTGCGAAGAAGAGCGTTTGCTCGGTGTGGACATCAACGGACAGCTTGATTGCCCTGCAGCACAGATTCCTGAGAATATGAAGATCATGCAGGATGTGGTCGTGGAGACCAATCAAAAAGTAGCTAAGATTTTGGGAATCAACCCATCGGCGGCTACCACTTGCGTGAAGCCTTCCGGCAATTCGTCTCAGTTGCTTAATTGCTCTCCCGGATTGCACGCCAGATGGTCACCATATTATGTAAGAAATGTACGCGTGGGTGCGCACACACCGATTTATAAAGTGCTGAAAAATGCCGGAATTCCCATGGATCCAGAAAACGGACAGACCGCAGAAAATGCAAGTACTTATGTGATTCATTTCCCTGTGAAATCCCCGGAAGCTGCAATAACCCGTGGCGACCGCACTGCTCTGGAGCAATGTAAATATTGGTTACAAAATAAACTGAACTATACGGAGCACAACCCAAGCGTAACGATCACCTACAAGCCGGATGAAGTCCTTGACATCATCAAGTGGACGTGGGAAAATCAGGACAGGATTGGTGGTATGACCTTCTTGCCGGCATTCGATGCTTCTTTCGATCAGATGCCGTACATGGAAATTGACAAAGAGCAATATGAACGACTGGTGAGTGAGTTTCCTGAAATCGACTTTAGCAAGATCTACCGCTACGAAGAGGAAGACTTTACTACTGCCGCACAGGAGCTGGCCTGCATGGCAGGCAATTGCGATGTGATATAAAATCTAACAATAGAAAATCCCCCGGAGCCTGCTTCGGGGGATTTTTTGATTTATAGCAAATATTCATCGGTAAGGTGTTTGCTTTTAATTCGGCCAAAAAGCATTGTTTTTCCATGGAATGGCAGATGAAATATACAATGTGGCTAATAATTAGATATTGAAAAATGAGAAATTATTTACTTCTAATTCTTATTATCGTCTGTTCATGTGAAAGTAAAAAGGCGGAAAATGCGAATGGTACAAGGAACTATACTAACGAGGAGTTCCAATTTTTTATAAAGAGATTTAAAGAAGACACAACTTTTCAAAAGAACCGAATAAAATTCCCAATAGTGACAAAGTATATAAATGGAAAAAATGAAATAATTTATAAAACTAACACAATTGATGATTGGGAAATATTGAATTATTATGTGCCGGACCGATTAAAAGATAATTATAGCCATGAATATTTACCTAAAGGTGATACAATGGTCCATGTGATAAAGGAAATAGGATATAGGTTAAATTGTCATTACTTTTTTTGCATGGAAAAGCAAAAATGGTATTTGGTCGGAATTGATGATAAATCGAAACCTTAATAAGCTGTTTGCAACAATGGCCTACTATCCATAGCCGCACATAGCCCATCACACAAAGCCAAGCTACGATATGTCAGCCAAAACGTTATGCACTGTTTAGAAATAAAGGAGTAGGATGAAAGTCTATATAAGAAACGTAAGTAACTCTGGAAAATGATTGAATTATTTGGAATAGTCTTCGAAACGTCGTTGTTAGCGCCCTGTTGTTCTACAGTAAATTCATACACTCATAAAAACGTAATATGTCACTCTTAAGAATCTTCCGTTACATCGCCATCGTAGAGGGCATAAGCTATTTGTTGTTTGGGGTTACTATGCCATTGAAGTATATGTATGAGATAGTGGAACCTAACTATTATGTGGGCATGGCACATGGCATGTTGTTTCTCTTGTATTGTGCTTTGGGGCTAAGCTGTGCTGTTCGTTATAAGTGGAAATTCGGCTTTAGCGTCATGGTTTTTTTGGCATCGCTGGTACCGTTTGGCACGTTTTACTTAGAAGCAAAGTATTTGAGGGAGGAAGATGCGTATGTCGACAACCGAATCAATAAATAAAAACATCGTATTTATAGCCAAAAGCATAGATGGGTTTATATCCGGAAAGAATGGCGAACTCGACTGGTTGAATGCCATCCCAAATCCGGAAAACAAGGACATGGGTTTTGTGGGCTTTATGAACGGGATTGATGCGCTAGTGATGGGAAGGGCAACTTTCGAAACAGTTTGCAGTTTTGAGGGGGATTGGCCGTACAATAAGCACGTATTTGTTTTGAGCAATTCATTGAATGAAATTCCTGCAAAGTTCAAAGAAAAAGCATCGCTCCTAAATGGCAGTCTAAAAGATATCCTGAACAACATACACGAACAGGGCTTTTACAAATTATATATCGACGGAGGAAAAACGGTTCAGAATTTCTTAAATGAAGATTTGATTGATGAGCTTATAATTTCTACCATTCCAATATTGTTAGGTGATGGAATTCCACTGTTTGATATTTTACCAAAATCCCTGGAATTCAATCACGGGAAAACAGAAGTATTTTTGAATCAAATCGTTCAAAGTCACTACGAACGCAAAAAATAAAATCATAGTACCCAATGGGTATAACTCAACATTGACCAAAGAACTTATACCTTCCAAAGTCATGGGTTTTAGATGCTATTTTTGGTCAAAAAGCATTGTTTATCCATGGATTGGATTAAATATATAATGTATGCCTAAACCCAATAAGATGACACTTGCAATTAGAAATGGAATGAAAAATACGCTAAAATTCTCTAGCATTAAATTAGCCGCTTTCTCATTATTGATTTTGATCTCGGCTTGTAACGTGAGGGAGGAATCCCACAGAAAAATTCAGGCGGAAGGGCACAATCAGGAGAACGATGGAGGGAACGAAAAAACGCTCACAAAACCTTCTCGAATTTTCAATGCGTTGGATTATGGAGCGGTAGGTGATGATAATACGGACAATACTGATGCATTTTCGGCATGCCTGAAGGCAGTGATCGAAGCCGGAGGCGGGCAGATGTACCTGCCGGACGGAGTTTATCGTGGCAGGATATTGATCCCTGCGGTTTCGAAACAGATGCAGAGTTGGATCACTGTGGAGATCGTGGGCGAAAGCGAGCCGACTCCCATATTTGGAACGATCGGGTCATTCCCCTTGCTGAACAACGGCACAATCGTCAAGAGCCTGTCCCAGACGGGTCCGGCAGTCATTTTCGCCAACAGTTCACCCAACGCCCTGTATGCGGAATTTTCAGCGGTCAATGTGGTCATTAAGAATCTGGATGTCCGCACTTATGATGATCCGGGCATCGGCGGTATCGACTTGCACCACGCTATGCAATGTAAGATAGAGAACGTGTTCATCAATACTGGCATCTACAATGTGCAGGCTTCCAAGCCCAGTCATGGCACGAGCGGCCTGATCACGCCGGCTTGTAACAACGCTGCATTAACAATCGTGCGGAACGTGGTCGTGACCGGGTACCATACAGGTATTCTGGTGAACGAACATACAGACGGAGACAACATCAATCTGGCCTCCAACATCAACGGTCTGGAATTTGTCTTCGCCCATCATGCCTCCCGCTTTGGCCGGGTGGGTGCGCAACGTTGCACCAACGCCATCACCGTGACGGGCAAACACGGTTTTACCATCGAACAATTGGACATGGAGATTGCGGGGAAGGACCAGACCGATAGCAGGAACGTATGGCAGGCAACAGCATATAACATCAACGACCCGAAGAATCTAGGCACGGCCAACATCAACTACTGGGTGGTTGAAGGCAACGTGGGTGCCATTGAATCACTTACAAGAAACGGCGGAGTTTCGATCCAAGCCCGGCGCATCGGTTCTGCTCCAGCCACCGACTGATCTAAACGTAAATAAGGAAATAAAATGCGTAGATTGAATTCTATTCCAAATCCTGAGACAATGTCATGGGTTTTAGATGCTTTTTAAGACTAAAAAGCATTGATTGGCGATGGACAAATTATTGACATATAGTAAACGTTTTAGCACTTTACGCTAGAAATGAAAAATAGAAGTGAAATTGAAATTTATCAAAGTCTTGATGGGCATATTGAAGTTCAAGTAACTTTCGATAATGAAACAGTTTGGCTTAATCAAGAGCAGCTTGGCCAATTATTTGACCGGGATAGAACTGTTGTCGGACGACATATAAGGAACATATTTAAGGAAAGGGAATTAGAGAAGAATGTGGTATGTGCAGATTTTGCACACACCACCCAACACGGTGCTATTGACGGAAAAACCCAGACCAAAACAACTAAATACTATAACCTAGATGTTATCATTTCAGTTGGATATAGAGTCAAATCCATTCGTGGAACTCAATTCCGTCAGTGGGCAAGCAGAAGATTGAAGGACTATTTAATTCAAGGATATTCTATTAATAAAAAACGCCTAGAACAAACGAATCAAGAGATTCAAGTGCTGCGCTCTGGGATACAAATACTTGGTAGAGCAATAGAAGAAAAAGCACAAGAACAAGGACTTGAGTGGCTAACAAAATTCACTAAAGGTCTTACTCTATTGGACGATTATGACCATGAAAGACTTGACACCAAAGGACTTTCCTTAGTAAAGGCGAATTATCCAACAAATGGGGAATATCAAACTTTAATAAACCAAATGAAACAAGAATTCAAATCTGATGTGTTCGGACTCGAAAAGGATCATAGTTTCGAAAGTGCAATTTCACAAATTTCAAAGGGTTTTGGGCAACAGGACTTTTATCCAAGCATTGAAGAGAAGGCTGCAACACTTTTATATTTAATAATTAAGAACCATGCATTTGCAGATGGGAATAAGAGGATAGCGGCTGCTTGTTTTCTATTATTCCTTGAAAACAATAATGGATTATCCAAAAATGACGGGACCCCGATAATTAGTAACGAGGCATTGGCTAGTATTACAATCTTTGCCGCCGCGAGCAAACCGGATGAAATGGAAGTTGTCAAAAATCTCATAGTGAGCATACTAAACAGAAATAAACATGCTTCTAACAATTAAACTCCAATGCATCGAAGTATGGCTTTAGCTCAACAAAATAAAACCCATGAATAACTTTTCGTCTTTGTTCCAGACTCAATCGATGATAGCATTCCTTGGTATTCTCCTTGCAGGAAGCATATCTACCCATTTGGTGATGGCACAATCCAATACTGAATTTGATATTGTGTTGAGTGGTGGAAGGGTAATCGATCCTGAGACAGAGCTGGATGAGATTAAAAATATAGGAATACGTAATGGACAAATCCTTGACATATCATCTGATTTGCTGGTTGGAAAAGAAAGCATTGACGTTTCGGGACTTGTGGTTGCTCCCGGTTTTATTGACATGCATATCCACGGTATCACTAACCAAGAGCAAGAATACCAGGTGCGGGATGGGGTAACTACGGCTTTAGAATTGGAATTTGGGATTCCTATGTTGAGCGAATGGCACAAGTTGCGAAAGTCAAAAGCCCTGATCAACTATGGAGCCAGCGCAAGTTGGATCGTAGACCGAACAGCAGGATTAGAAAATGCCGAAGCAGCATTCGATCAGATACAACAACTGATTTCTACAGGCAATTATTTAGGGCTTCCTTCTACAATAACGCATTTCACTCCGACATTCTCAATCGAACTTTCAGACGATCAAAGAATCAAAATGCTTGAAAGCATTAGGGAATCTTTAGCCCAGGGTGGAATAGGAATCGGGGTGCCGGCAGGGTACACAAAGGGCGCAACCCCAGAAGAAATTTTCAGGTTGTATCAGTTGGCAGGTGAATTACAAGTTCCGATTTTTACGCATGTGCGCTCAGGGGGAATGATGCCAATCCAACAGGCGATCTCTGATGCCTTGCTCACAAATGCACCGCTTCATATTGTACATGTCAATAGCATGGCCGGGAGTGAGATTGGCCTAGCCATCGAGATGGTTCAGACTGCCAAAAATAAAGGCTTTGATATCACAACGGAACTGTACCCATACACGGCAGGGTCCACAGGATTGGAAACTGCCATTTTTGATGCGGGCTGGCAAGAAAGATTGGGGATCGATTATCACGATTTGCAATGGGTAGCCACGGGAGAACGGCTTACTAAGGAGACCTTCGAAAAATATCGTAAAGAGGGAGGAATGGTTGTTGTTCATTCGATGCAGCCCGAATGGATCAGCTTGGGGCTTGCTTCAAAAAATGTGATCATCTCGTCGGATGGTATGCCTTATGCAAAATTAGCGCATCCACGGACGGCGGGTACTTTTTCAAGGGTTTTGGGTAAGTATGTGAGGGAAGATCAATTGCTAAGCTTGAATGAGGCCATTGAAAAAATGACCTTATTGCCTGCAAAAAGACTGGAAAAAGCTGCACCTATGATGAGGTACAAGGGAAGGATTCAAGTAGGCTGTAATGCCGATATTACCATTTTCGATCCGGAAACAATAATAGACAAAGCCACCTTTGAAGATGGACTGGAATTTTCCGAAGGTGTTCGGCATGTTCTAGTCAGCGGGGTTTTTGTGGTTAAAAATGGCAAGACATCGGAAGGTGTGTTTCCGGGGAAACCCATTTATGGGAAATATAAAAAATAGGGTTTTGGGTTTCGTAGAAAGAGTTTCTTACTGCTTATCCAGGCAGGCACTCAATTAAAATGCAAAACCGATAGATAATCTTATATTTCGATTGAAGGTACTTAATTCATCATAACTATCTACAGTTAAAAAACCCATTTCGCCACTAAGATTTATGTTGACTCCACTACCGAATTCATATCCAACTCCAAGTATTCCTGCAACGTCATATTCACTCATGCCTTCTGTTGCATCTTCGCCACTCACTATTTTATCTCCCTCCACAAATAAATCATATGAACTATTTAGGTGATAAGCCATTTGGGGACCCAAAAAGATGTTGAATCCACCTGACACGTACAATCTAAGTAAAAATGGAATATCGATATAATTGGATTTGACATTACCTTCACCAGAAATGCCATTTTCCTCTATAGTGGTTCCAGTACCTTTTACTGTATATAAAATTCCGGGTTCTATAGCAATTAACTGTGAAAGCCGAATATTTGCATTCGCCCCTACGTGAAAGCCATAGGTGGCTTTCCAGGCATCTGGATATATCGATTGACCTGCAATTTCTACGGATGGAAATTCATTGGTCCAGCTATTGGCGTTAACACCACCACGCAATCCAAATTTTGTTTTAGGATATGCCTCGTCTTGAGCCCGAAGGTTAATTCCTGAAATAAGTACAACGGCTATCAATAAAGAAATTCTAATCAGTTTCATAATTATGATTTTAATGTAACAATATACAAGTTTTATTTTAGGCTCTTTTCGATGTAGTTGTTTTATAGAATTTTTTCATGCCTACATTAACAAAAAAGCCACATTTCGAAAAGGGACTTGAGTTTTCGGAAGGGGTCCGTTATGTTCTTGTCAACGGGTATTTGTGGTTAAAAATGAGAAAAAGCGGAAGATGTTTTCTCGGGAAAACCCATTTATGGGAAATATAAAAAATGAGGATTTGAAGAGAAGACCTTAACGTATATTGTCAAAATCCATGGATTTTAGATACTTTTTAGCGGGCAAAAGCATCAATTTTCCATGAAGCCTACTAAAATATACTAGGACAACCCCACGACAAATCGGTGAAGAAATGCTTTGTGCCGGCACAATAAAAATTGATTATGACGTATTTTAGCATGTTATGTCTTCGTACATCGTTTCAATATCAAAATTAAATCTTATGAAAAGTAGCATCGCATTTATCCTTTTGAATTTTTTCTTGGCAATTGGCTGTAGTCAGGCATCCAAATCAAACAATAATGATCAGCCCGATCACAATAGCACGTCGGCAGAATTATTGGCACAGGATCAAGGCCTGGAGAAGGCTTATTTTGCTTCCGGATGTTTTTGGTGTGTGGAGGCCGTTTACGAAAGTGTAAAAGGGGTAGAAGAATCTATTTCTGGCTATGCAGGAGGACACACAAAAAATCCTACTTATGAGCTTTCCAACACCGGAAAAACCGGGCATGCCGAGGCGGTCGAGATCATTTATGATCCTGAGGTAGTGAGTTTCAGCACTTTGGTGGATGTGTATTTTGGTTCCCAGAATGTCACTCAGGTCAATGGGCAGGGCCCGGATATTGGCTCACAATATCGCTCCATCATTTTCTATCAAAACGATGCGCAGAAGAAAATAATTGATGAAAAAATTGCTGAGCTGAATGCGAAACTCTCTCCAAAAAAAGTAGCCGCAGAAGTAATGCCATTTGAGAAGTTTTGGGTGGGCGAGGATTATCACCAGAATTATGAAAGGCTGCATCCTAATCAGGGATATATCCGCAGTGTTTCTATTCCAAGGTTAAACAAATTCAAGGCAAAATTTCCCGAGTTGCTAAAAGATGATCATTGAGTTTTACTTGCCTTTAGCCAATAAAAAGCCCCTAAAATCCATGGCTTGGGTTGATGGGGGTAAGAGGAAAAGGGGGAATGGGGGAAGAAGCCAATACCCTCCGTCATCCCGGACTTGATCCGGGATCTGCCAGCTATCCGCAATGACGCCTTCTATTGGCTTAGCCCTTCAAACGTCAGCATAATTCTCTGAAAAAGTCCCTAGAATCCATGAAATAGCCCTGTCCAGATTTTCCCTGACATCCCCAAAAGGGGTGGTTTCTATTGTCTTGTTTCATCCCGTCAAATCAGATGTATATCAGCAAGCATTTCTTTTTTCCGAGCAAGAATATGGAAAAAGATACTTTATTGCTCATGTGAACAATTAACATTTGTTAGATTTACCTTATTGATAAATCGAAATAAATGTTCTTCAGAGAATTTTATAGTTCAATCCTAAACACTTCTATATTATCTAATGAAGATCTTCCTTTCCCAATAAAAACAACTCATTTTAAGAAAGGGACTATCATCACTCAGTACGGACAAATAGAAGACGCTGTGTATTTTATAAATGAAGGCATAGTTGAGATGAACATTAAAAGTTATATGACTGAAAAAGTCATCGACTTCTTTTTTGAGAAAGAAATGGTTTGTGCATTTACTTCATTTTTAAATCAACAGCCCACAGATGTACAAATTAGTGCACTCATGGATTGCGAGTTCGAAATGATTTCCCATTCGGATTTGATGGTAGCCTATGATCATTCTTTTGAGGCAAATAAGTTTGGAAGAATTTTAACTGAGCATGGATATATAAGAAAATCGAACAGAGAGAAAAACCTGCTCACCAAAACAGCGGAAGAACGCTATGCTGAAATGTTTGAGACCAAAGCTGAATACATCAATAATATTCCTGTAAACAAGATCGCCAAGTACTTAGGGATTCATCCTGAAAGCCTAAGTAGGATCAGAAAGAAAATTACCTAACATAGGTCAAGTCCTTTTTTTAGTTTTATTCTCTTCATGCTTGCAGTTTTGCATTGTATATAAATTTATTCAATGTTTTAAACTAAAAAGCCATGCAAAAAGTCATTTCAGAATTACCCAACCCAATAGAGATTTTACTTGATCCTCTATCATTGATTATCTTAGGAATGTATCTATTCTTAATACTATGGGAAGCAATTTTGCCAGCAAGACAACTCCCTACTGTCAAATATTGGAAGCTAAGAGGCCTTGCCTTTTTCACGCTCTTCTTTTTTGTGGCTTCATACCTCCCAATGTTGACCGATCCCTTTCTTGCCCAATTCCAACTTATAGACCTAAGTAATGTAGGAATTATTCTTGGGTCGATAGTGGGGATAGTAATTTATGAGCTAGGAATATATGCCTATCACGTTACAATGCACAAATTCAATTTTCTATGGCGAACTTTTCATCAATTGCATCATAGTGCAGAACGGCTAGATACTTTTGGTGCGCTGTTCCATAGCCCATTGGATATGATAGGCTTTACTTTTACAGGAAGTCTAGTACTGGCATTGTTGGTTGGCATACCGCCACAGTCAATCACTCTAGTATTATTGATGGTGAACTTTACAGCATTTTTCCAACATGCTAATATAAAAACACCTCGCTGGGTAGGGTACATCATCCAACGTCCCGAGAGCCATTCACTTCATCATGGCAAAGGAATCCATAAGTACAATTATGCAGACCTTCCATTAATAGACATGATTTTTGGCACATTTAAAAATCCAAAAAGCTACCAAGAAGAAACTGGTTTTTACAATGGGGCTTCTGCTAGGGTACTTGACATGCTTAGCTTTAAAGATGTGTCTACACCCAAAAAATTGACAAGAAATTTAAGAGCAACCCACAATCGCCTTTAATACCTGGCATTCGTAAGAGGGTGCTAAAATGATATTGGAAAAGAAACATGTTAAAATAAAATGGAAAAACTATTTAATATTTTATCTGGTATCATTGGCAAAGGGAGGTTATTTAAAATATTATTTAACCTTTCGCCAATGTACCGAAGAACAGGGGGACGATTGATAGAAGTCAGTGATGATTTGACGTATGTCAAAATCAAATTGTCCCTGAATTATAAAACCAAAAACTATGTGGGGACTCTTTATGGAGGTCATATGTATAGCTGCGTCGACGGCATCTATATGGTTCAATTGATTAATATACTGGGGAAAGATTTTGTAGTGTGGGATAAATCTGCTTCCATCAGATTCCGAAGACCTGGAAATAAAACCCTCTATGCGGAATTTAAAATAACAGAGAAACTTCTTGATCAGATTAAAAATGAAATCAATCGACATCAGGAAAAAGATTTCAATCTGAGTGTTAACTTAACTGATAACGAGGGAAACGTTTATGCTGAAATCGAAAAAGTAATATACATAACGAGTAAAGAATATTACCGAAAGAAAAATACAAAAGAAACGCAAACCTGATACAAGAGCAAAAGCACAGCAGACGGTGTCATAAAATCCGTGGATGTTATGAATGCTTTTGTATTGGGCAACCTCACAAAAAATGTATAGCCAGAGGCCACAAAAAGCCTATAAAATCCATGGATAATTAATTCTTCTCAGCAAGCTTGAAGGTACAAAAAGTCAAGTATAGGTTTCACTCACAGAAGATTGACCCGATCACTCGTCAAGATTTTCAATATAGATCGCAGTGGCACGGATCAGATCTTTACCAAATTCACGTGCATTCTGCGCCGTAACTTCTTGGCCATGATTGAGCGCATACGGAAATTCTATTGTTGTAGTTAGTCGTAAACCTTTGTCAAAATACTGAGCCGCCCATGCGTTAAATGGTTCGCCCTTTTCATAATTACTGCCTTTATTCCATGCTGTTCCATATTCTAGAAGGCCATGTTCAATATCAAATTTAAGTGGGCCTTTCCGGTTTTCTGCCATTATTTGAGCAAAAATCCTTTGCTGTGCCTCAATATCAGGGTTGGCGTTTCCTACCATATATGCCCATTCATTGTGTTCCCCTTTGATCCAAGGGTTGTGCAGATCTATCCCAATCCAAGGAAGACCGCCAACCCACTTTGGAATTTCTTCTCTAATTGTTCGGGTAGTAGCATAAATGCTTGTTCCAGAATAATCACGATTGTGATCTCGTGGAATTCTGTTCTTACCCTGATCACCATTTTCTACGCCATCTTTATCCAGAAATGGAATGATCATGATTTCAGCTTTATTCAATAGCTCTACCATCTCCGGAGAATCACTTAATAAGTTGTTGATCATTCCTTCGATTAGATAGTTGGACATCATTTCACAGGCATGTGCACGAGCGAGAAATAGAATTTTAAAAGATGGCTTTATATCAAAGTTGCTGATAAGGATTTTTTCTACTGGCCTCCCTTGATTGGATTGGCAAAAAATTGATTGCTTGAGGCGATTATCACCAATGTGTGACTGTATAAAGTGTTCGAAATTATTTTGGGTATAAGGCTGAGCAAAACTGAATTGAATCGTCTGATTGGGTTTTGTAAAAGTAAAAGCAAATAAATCAGGCCCAAGATTATCCTTCTGGTCTATCCACATCCAATTGTAACCTCCATCTTCTGAATAAGCAGCTCCAAGTCCTGTCATCGTATTTTTTTTGGTAGATTTAAAATACCAGGTTTGAGGTTTGGTACTTGTCGCCTGAAAATTCCAATAGAACCAATTCCCCTCTGTTCCTGTCAAATCCGGTTTGAAATATACAGTATCGCCAGAGATATTTTCCAAGATGACATTCCCTCCCGGAAATTGATCATCAATGTGCATTTGCGCACAACAATTGAGAGAAAAGAAAAGTGAACAAGCAAAGAGAATACTTTTCATTTGGTATTTTTTAGTAATAGCTATCTTCATTAATATAACAACAATATGGATGCCATTAAACCTGAAATATTGGAATTATGAATATGGCAATAATATTGTTATATATTCCTCTCAGCTTATAAATATTCATTCATAGATGCATCCAAAACCCAATTTTTTCATCAAGAACCAAAGTTCAAAAGCCTAATTATTTTAAATAATTTTCTAAATAGCGATTTTTATTTAACTTTATGCACACGTGTGCTTAAATTCGCCGCCGATCTAAAAAGTCAACAATTCATATAATCTATATACAATAATGGAACTCGGAAAATATTCATTTGGAACAGGAGACCGGTTTGCCCATCAGGGCGAAGCGCAACTACAGGGAAGTATTTTGGCAAAAGAAGCTGGCGTGGAATTGACACACGTCTGGAACAAATCACACAGGGAGCACAAGACGGTGAAATCTGAACCGGAAAGTGTAAGGATCGAAGCTGACAATGCTGTAAAAAACTTAGGTTGGACCGGCCAATACCTTGTAGACGCTGACCACATCAATATGAACACAGTTGATGGGTTTGTACCATATTCTGACTTCTTTACACTAGATGTGGCTGACTATATTGGCAAGGCTGCGAGCCAAGAAGAAATGGACGCTTTCGTTCAGAAATATGCCAAATATATTGGGGAACTTAGCATCCCGGGCATCGATGCTGCTTTTCATATTGACGAAGCATTTCTAAAAAACATCGCAGCCAACTTTATTTTTGCTGCCAAAGAAGCAGGGAAAATCTATCGTAGAATTGCTGAATTAAAAGGGAATGAAGATTTCATTGCTGAAGTTTCTATGGATGAAGTGGACGATCCACAGACGCCTGCCGAGTTGTTTTTTATTCTGGCCACCATCGCCGATGCCGGAATTCCTGCCCAAACCATCGCTCCGAAATTTACCGGAAGGTTCAACAAAGGCGTGGATTACGTTGGTGATGTAGATCAGTTTGCCAAAGAGTTTGAAGAAGATATTTTGGTGATCCAACATGCCATCAAGGAATTTAGTCTTCCTAAAAATCTTAAATTGAGCGTACACTCTGGCAGCGATAAGTTTTCCATTTATAAACCCATCAGGGAAATCACCAAAAAATACGACACCGGAGTACATATAAAAACCGCAGGAACTACCTGGCTTGAAGAACTGATCGGCTTGGCAGAAGCTGGCGGAGAAGGACTTGATTTAGCCAAAGCAATTTATGCCAAAGCACTCGGTCGTTTCGATGAACTGACAGGGCCTTATGCCACTGTGATCGACGTGCAGATCGAAGGCTTGCCAACTGTCGATGAGGTAAATGCATGGACTAGCAAGCGATTTGTGGATACTTTGCGACACGACCAGAGTAATCCAGATTTCAATTTACAATTCAGACAATTGCTACATTGCGGATATAAAGTTGCAGCTGAGTTTGGTGATACGTATTTCAATGCATTGAAAAAGTATGAAAAAACCATTGCTAAGAATGTGACGGAGAATATTTTTGACAGGCACATCAAGCCGTTGTTTATTGGTTAGAAAGTAAACTCAGAGTATGAAACCGGCATGGCCGGAGCAAATTAGGGACATACAAGGACATGATTGTAAGTTCTTGATATATAGAAATTAAAAGATTATTAACAGATGAAAGAGTTTTTAGACAAGAATTTTATTCTTGAAAACAGCACGGCAGAAAAGTTGTACCACGATCACGCGGCCAACATGCCGATCATCGATTACCACTGCCATCTGCCACCGGATGATATCGCCAAAGATCGCAAGTTTGAAAACCTGACCAAGATCTGGCTAGATGGCGACCACTACAAATGGCGCGCAATGCGGACTAATGGCGTGGACGAAAAGTTCATCACTGGCGATGCCGACGATTACAGCAAATTCCAGAAATGGGCCGAAACAGTGCCGTATACCATGCGCAACCCCTTGTACCATTGGACGCACATGGAGCTGCAAAAACCCTTCAAAATCCATGAAATATTGAATGGGAAATCTGCCAAGCAGATTTATGAAACTTGTACGGATTTGTTGCAAAAGGACGATTTCAGTTGCCGTGGATTATTGAACCAAGCAAATGTAAAGGTCGTTTGCACTACCGATGATCCTATCGATTCTTTAGAACACCACAAGTCGATCAAGGATTCGGGATTCAATGTAAAAGTGTTGCCAACATTCCGTCCCGACAAGGCGATGGCTGTGGACGACGCGGCAAGTTTCAATGCTTATGTTGATAAGTTGGGAGCTGTGGCGAACATTGAAATATCTAACTTCAATGACCTGATAGATGCCATTCAGTCACGGCATGATTTCTTTGCAGAAATGGGAGGCAAACTCTCTGATCATGGAATAGAGCAGATCTATGCCGAAGACTATACCGATGAAGAGATCAAGGCGATCTTTGCAAAAATCAGGGGCGGAAAGGCCCTGGAATCCATGGAAATCTTAAAATTCAAATCGGCCATGTTGATCCACTTTGGACATATGGATCACGCTAAAGGATGGACGCAACAATTTCACCTTGGTGCTTTGCGAAATAACAATTCCCGCATGGTGAAAAAATTAGGGCCTGATACTGGCTTTGATTCTATAGGAGAGTTTGAAATGGCCAAGCCAATTTCACGGTTTTTAGACAAACTCGATTCTAGCGACCAACTGGCTAAAACGATTATTTACAACCTCAATCCAAAGGATAATTACTTGATTGGCACCATGATTGGAAATTTCAATGATGGATCAGTAGCCAGCAAAATCAATTTTGGAACAGGATGGTGGTTTCTCGATCAGAAAGAAGGCATGGAAATGCAAATAAATGCGCTTTCCAACCTCGGTTTATTGAGCCGGTTTTTGGGAATGCTCACGGATTCTAGAAGCTTTTTGTCCTATCCGCGTCACGATTATTTCAGAAGAATCTTGTGCAATCTGATTGGCAAGGATGTAGAAAACGGTGAACTACCCAATGATCTGGATTGGCTGGGTCAAATGGTCGAAAATATCTCTTACAACAATGCAAAGGAATATTTTAAGTTTTAGTCAGAAATTCCAAATCGCAAAAAAAGAAATGACAAATAAATCACAATCATGAAATGACAACTCCCAAACCATCTGCTGAGAGGCTGTGAAACTTTAATTCCCGGCAGATGGAAATCTTGGATAGTTTGAAATTTGAATTATTGGTTTTTGGAATTTATTTATCATTTGATTTATTGTATTTTGATAATTAAATAAAGGAAGCTATTCCAAAACATAATCATAATTATATCATGGGAAAAATAGTCACTTTCGGAGAAGTCATGCTAAGGCTTGCTCCGCCTGATTTTCTTCGGTTTCGTCAGTCAACTTTTCTAGAATCTACTTTTGGCGGAGGCGAGGTCAACGTAGCAGTTTCTTGTGACAACTATGGATTGGACGTGAGTTTCGTGACACGCCTACCAAAAAATGATATAACTGATTGGTGTATCGCTACGCTAAAGTCATATGGCGTAAATACGAATAACATCGTTTATGGTGGCGATCGTGTAGGTATTTATTTTGTAGAAACAGGTGCTGTTAGCCGGGGAAGCAAGGTAATTTATGACCGAGCCAATTCAGCTATAAGCGAAATCAAACCCGGGATGATCGACTGGGACAAGGTATTTGATGGGGTTACATGGTTTCACTGGACAGGTATTACTCCAGCCATATCGCAAGGGGCGGCAGATGTATGTCTTGAGGGGATAAAAGCTGCAAATGCCAAAGGAATTACTGTTTCATGTGATATCAATTACCGTAAAAATTTGTGGAAATATGGTAAATCTGCTGAAGAGGTTATGCCGGATTTAGTAGCGGGAACAGATATCATTCTCGGTAATGAGGAAGATGCTGAAAAAGTATTTGGAATCCATCCGGAAGGTGTGGATGTAACAAGTGGCCATGTCGAAGGAGCAGCTTATGAATCAGTAGGCAAGCAAATGATGGCTAAATTTCCACGAGCTAAAAAAGTGATTATCACCTTGCGTGGGTCAGTAAGCGCCAGCCACAATTCGTGGTCGGGAGTCTTATGGGATGGCAGTACTTTATTTCAGGCACCGACCTATCAGATCACACATATAGTAGATCGTGTAGGAGGTGGAGATTCTTTTATGGGCGGTTTGATCTATGGATTGAATAACTACACCGAAGATGACCAAAAGGCTTTGGATTTTGCAGTAGCGGCATCCTGCTTAAAGCATACCATCAAAGGCGACTTCAATCAGGTAACTGTCGAGGAAGTTGAGAAGTTGATGGGAGGAGACGCGAGTGGGAGAGTAGCAAGATAAATTTGCCGTTAGCCTATGGCTATTAGCCGCAAGCTGTTAGCAAATACCATATGACTTTAATGATAGTTGCTATTTTTATATAGACTATTGAAGCATGAAAAATTATAAGGAATTGAGAATATGGCAACAAGGAATGACCATTGTAAAGGAAGTTTATTTGATGGCTCAAAATATTCCAGACCAGGAGAAGTACGGTTTAAGAAGTCAGATTACGCGAGCTGCCGTCTCTATTCCTTCAAATATTGCTGAAGGGAGCAGCAGAGATAGCGATAAGGATTACAAAGGATTTTTGGAAATAGCCTTGGGTTCGGCATTCGAATTGGAAACCCAGTTATTGATATTAGAAGACATCACTATTATAGATAAAGGCAAATCCGCAAGTCTTTTGGAATTGGTAGTAGGTGAACAAAAAATGATTCATAGTTTTATAAATAAGCTTCGGGCGATCAGCTAACAGCCAGAGGCCAATAGCTAAAAGCAATTAAATAATGGCAAAATTTTCAAGAATAAAAGTAGCACTTACCATGAAGGAAAATGGTATGGTGCCTGTCTTTTTTCACAAAGACATCGAAGTGTGTAAAAAAGTGCTCAAGGCCTGCTATGACGGTGGGGCTCGAGTTTTTGAATTTACCAACAGGGGCGATCGTGCTCATGTTGTCTTCGAAGAATTGATCACTTGGGCCGAAAAGGAAACTCCTGAGATGATCCTCGGGGTTGGTTCGATTGTAGAAGCAGGCACAACATCGCTCTACATTCAGCTCGGAGCCAACTTTATCGTGTCTCCGGTTTTAAATCCTGATATGGCAGTAGTCTGTAATCGACGGAAAATTGCCTGGTCACCTGGTTGTGGCTCGCTATCAGAAATATCCAAAGCAGAAGAATTGGGAGCGGAAGTTGTCAAGATTTTTCCTGGTTCGCAGGTTGGAGGCCCGGGCTTTGTAAAAGCCGTGCTAGGTCCATGCCCGTGGAGCAGCATCATGCCTACTGGTGGCGTATCACCTGATGAAGCGAACCTCACCGAGTGGATTAAAGCGGGCGTACATTGTGTAGGAATGGGTTCGCAGT
>JAUHYU010000095.1 GCA_030426345.1 Bacteroidia bacterium | reverse complement strand
CAATGCCCAATCCCCATTTACAAAGTCAACAACTTCTTGTTGGTCGCTAGGTGCTGCACGTTTTATTTCAATTCCATGGATTTGGAGGGCTTTTTCTTCCGCTGATGTGTCCCAATCGGAGGCATCCAGATCGACGGACAAATTGCATGTGTCGCCAAACCGTTTAAACCCCAATCGCAAGGCAAAGCAAATTGCCTCGGAATATTTTGGGTCGATGCCGGGCATGAAGTAATTTTTTGGCACATCATAAATACGCACCACATCTACATTTTCTGCAATAAATTGATTTTCGAGTTTTTGATAAAGTGCCTTGCCAATTCCACGTCTTCTGTGATTTTTATCGAGGGCCATCAGTTTAATATATCCATACCTTGTGCCTCGAATATCGCGAATCACGCCTTGCATAAAACCAAGGATCGCACCGGACTCATGGAAAATCAAGGCTTTTTCAGCATCCCAATCTGGGTCACCTTCCAATTTTTCTGAAAGCAGGTTTTCCGTAAGGAAATCATATTCCAAATTAGCATTTAGAAATCCCAAAACCTTTGGTAAGTCAGCTCGCTGGTATGTCCTGATCGCCAAATCCATCATCCAAAAACCTGAGTAATCACACGATCCATCACTTCCTTTTCCAAACAAACCTGCTCAAAAATGCTCTCTAAATCCATAGGAGCAAGCTTATTAAAATCTTCTTCCCTCGGCGTGATCAGCAGGCCTGCCATGTCAGCCGCACCAGGGCTGAGCAAGATTTGCTTTTCGCCTTCTTCAAAATATTGCCACGGACGGTGGAGCTTACGCGGAAAAACATGGACTATCCACTGGCTGTTTTCGAAGGAAGCCAGAAGGTTAAGCATAGGTTCTTTTTCATACGGTTGTTCCTTTTCCAATGCGGTATAAAGCTGATAAAAAGTTGTGACCAACTGCTCTTTGTCGCTCCCACTAAGGGTGAGAACTGTTCTTGCATAGCCATGCCAACGGGAAATAGCCACACCATTTTTCGATTTCACTTCATGGAAAAAGGAGCCTTTTTTATAATCATTTTCTATCGGAATATGTCCTTTGACCCCTGCTTGAAAATGCAGATGATCAGGGGCAGATGCGCCACATTTTGGGCCATTATAGAAAATAGTAAAATCATCCAACAGCCTGGCCAACTCCAGCATATCTCCAAAATTTGCTGCTATCAACTGATCGGGATGGTCGATGCTTGGGATAGTGAGGTGTTCGGAAAATATCGGAAACGGGTTGACCAAAATCATGTATTTGTCCATGACGGGAATATCCCGCTGCTCTTTTGGTAAATTGCTTTGGCACAAAAAACAAGCCCGCGCTTGTATGGATTTTGAGTCTGTTTTAGCTGAGGAAGACACGATGCGCTCCGGGTTGAACTGCACCATCATGTCATACCCGTCGAACGCCAGTTTCTTGGTTTTCACCTTTTTGAGACCGGCGTAGTTTTTTCGCGCCAGCTCCCACTCACCTTGTTGATCAATTATTAATTGCCTGGCTTGTTCTGATATATTCATTTTTAATATTTTTTCATTTTATGGCGTAAAAAAATTAGCGATTTTATCCCGAAGACTTTTAGGTGGAAACATATGTAAGGTTCCAAACGCCACAAAAAACCAACCTGCTATTGATAATATTTGATTCGGAATAGTTCGTGCCATTTCCATGCCGTCCATTCTATAAGTAGTCTCTTCTACAAATCCTGATGTCAATGAAATCGTACAGCTTACAATTCCAAGAAATACCATAAAAATGGACAAGTAGAAATGCTGTATCCACCAATCATTTATTCTTTTACTTAGCCGGATTGGAAGTCCGATAAGTCCACAAACTGTTATGGTCAAAATTGAAAACAGCATCGCAAATAAGGGTTGAAAAAGTGCCAACCCAATAAAGTTGGCAATCCCTCCTTGATAATCAAATAATGCGAAGAGCATATACAGAATAAATGTCGCAATTAAGGCTAATCCAATCTGTATAAAAACAGTTGCTATATTAATTAATTTATTCAATCGTCTATTAAAAAGTTCGCGTATCTACTGGCCAAGGTATGCTAAACTTGCGGTAGTTTATTCATTTGCTGGCGCGCCCACAGCTCCAGCGTCCTTATTTTATCTTTATAAAAATTGTGCGCATTCAGCTTTTGGATGTCCAGCGATGCATCGGAGTTTTCGTCCCAACGCCTGCACAAATAAAGTGGATCGTAAATCCTGCCAATCTGATATTGCCGACTAATGTTCAATCCCAAGGCATAATCCTCTCCATAGCTTGTATTTGGTACTTTCACATCGCGCAACACAGGCGTGTAAAAAGCTCTGGGAGCCCCAAGTCCGTTGATGCGCAGGGCATTATTCCGGCCATTTTCTGCTGTCCATTCTTTGTGATCGATCAATCCCGGAGGAATTTCCTGCAAATCGAAATTCACCATTTGATACGAGCCAACAACCATGGCGCAATTCTGTTCGTAAAATGCTGCCACGATTCGTGTGATCACATTATCGTCAATGTACAAATCGTCGCTATCGAGTTGGATCGCGAACTTTCCACATTGCGGGTGCGCTGCGCCGACATTCCAGCAGCCGCCGATGCCGAGGTCTTTCCTTTCGGGAATAACGTGGAGCACACGCGCATCATTTTTGGCAAAAGACTGGATGATCTCTGCTGTGCAGTCTGTAGAAAAATTATCCACGATGATCAGGTTGAAATCAAAATCCGTCTTTTGCGACAACACAGATTTGATGGCGTCACCAACAGTTTTTTCACGGTTTCTCACCGGAATAATGACCGATGCCTCTACTGGAAAATCTGTTTGATCAAAAGCAATCTCTTTGAATTTTGGTGGCAGGTATGCACCAATTTTTTCCAAGTGGCGGGTACATGCCAGTTCCATTTCTATTTGTACCTGCCTGTTTTTCGGATCGACATAATCAAACATCTGCTGCCCGGATTTGCGCGTATCCGTTTCCACTTCAGTATAAAGAAATTCCGGCATGCGAACGAGCTTGTGTGCTTGTGAGATCTTAAGCCTCAGGTCATACCATCCTGCAAAATCGTATGCAAAATCCATGGATTTTACAGCCTTTTTCACCGCTTCGGTTTTATACAAAATCAATGAGCCAAAATCAAAATCATCGCGCAAGCTGCCATCTTGGTATTCAATGACCGGGTGCGGCTGAAGCTCACCGGATTTCAATTGGAAATGATCTGAGTACATCATCCCGGCATTGGCATCTGCCCCCATTCGCGCCATGCGCTCGATGCCATGCTGTCCAACTTGCAACGGCATGGATTTGGAATAGATAAGTGTGAAATATTCGGTCGATTTATCGGCAATGGCCTTTACCGTTTCGGTCGCACTGAACGCAGCAGCGGCCAACCACTTGGCGCCCGTCACATTGGGATCGCTATCCCCCACCACAAATATTTCATTGATATTTGAAGATTGCTGCAGCTCAGCAATGGTCTGTTGCAAATCTTCCGAAGCTGCGCCAGCGATAAAGCATGATATTTTCATCTGTTTATAATTTTTTAAGTCTCTGACACCACGGCTTCTAATCATGTCCTTGTGTGTCCTTAATTTGCTCCGGCCACGCCGGTTTCATATAAAATGGGAATGATTTAAAGTCTGATCGTAAAGTTTATGAGCCAAAAATAACAGATTATAGTTCTAGAGAAAAGCATCAGGCATGAGACTTATTTTCATTATTGAATCTAAATTTTAGCAACCTTGTCATGGATTTTTAATGCTTTTACGGATTGTAAAAAAAATATTTTGGCGTTCGATTTACGCTTTCTGCTTTAATGATCAATCGGAGGCCTTTTATTATTTCCGTTGTTTATTTCCTTCTCAATTGAATTCTCCAAAATGCCATAGAACTCCTGATGGATCATGCATAAAAAATTCTCTGCCCCAATCTTCATTCTTTATTTCTGAAAAACGAACTCCCTTATACTTATTTAGAAGCTCTTCTTGATCTATGTCATTTTTGCAATCCTCTAAGTTTTCTACCTCTAAAAAAATCATCAAATTATCTACCCAGTCTTTGACATAATAATCTTGTAAATAAAAACCCAAACCTTCATCAACCTTGAAATAGCTCATTTTAGGCCCGATTGCAATCTCTTCAAACCCCATATCAATATAAAATTCTCTTGATTCCTTAAAGTCTTTTGCCCCAATAAATGTCCGAATAGAATTTGATCTGTATTTCATGATTTTGATTTCTTAGTAGATACTATAACCTAAAACTCCTAATAATATGTTGCGCCAAAAAGTTCTTTTAATTAACTAAATATCTTCTATTTATCATAAGAAGTAAAACATACCTACTCCTATTCATGGATTTTGGAGGCTTTTCTAGTGCCTTTGCACTCATAAAACTAAGGAACCCGGTGGGTGGAGAAGCATATTTAATTCGTTTTATATCTGAAGTAATAAGCAGAAAACAAAAATAAAATATAGGAAACATTTGCGCAACCAATCAATTGCGTTTATATTTGCAACCATATGGTAGCAAATAAAACTTACCGATTATGAAGCGAGATGCTTTCCAGGCCATTGCTGACCCAACCAGAAGAGCCATCTTGATGTTGATTGCAGCACATGCAATGACTCCAAATGCACTAGCGGAACAATTTAACACATCGCGACAAGCCGTATCCAAACACATTAAAATTCTCAGTGAGTGTGAATTAGTACAGCAGGAAAAAATTGGAAGGGAAATTTTCTATGAGCTCAAACCGGACAAAATGAAAGAGGTAGATGAATGGCTTGAACAATTCAGACAGCTTTGGGAAGACCGTTTTAATCAACTCGATCAGGTATTAATTAATCTAAAATCTAAAGAAAATGAAAACTAATCTATTGATGGATTTTACCGTGGACAAGGAAAAAAGTACGGTAAATGTAAAAAGGGAATTTGCCGCTTCGCAAGCCCATGTTTGGGCTGCATGGACAGAAAAAGAATTGCTCGATCAATGGTGGGCACCAAAACCATGGAAATCCAAAACAAAAAAGATGGAATTTAAAGTTGGAGGACAAAGACTCTATGCCATGGTAGGACCCGAAGGCGAAGAGCATTGGGCGTTGGCAGATTATACATCCATTACTCCCAAAACAAATTTTAAATTCCTCGATGCTTTTTGTGATAGTGAAGGCAATCTCAATGAGGAATTCCCTCGCTCCGACTGGAATGTAGACTTCTCAGAAAAGAATTGCTCCACCATAGTCGATGTTGCAATTAAACATGAAAAGCTCTCTGATCTGGAAAAAATAATTGAAATGGGCTTTAAAGAAGGATTTACCATAGCCATGGAAGGGCTGGATCAAATTTTCGCTTCGAACAAAAACTAACTATCAAAACATTCTGAAAAGACCAAAATCATTTTAAGGAATTGGCAATTTATTATCACAAACTGAACCCTAATACTATAGACAATTAAACTCTAAAAAAATGGCAAAAGTATCAATTTACCTCAACTTTCAAGGCGACACAGAAGAAGCCTTCAACTTCTATAAATCTGTTTTCAATACAGAATTTGTAGGACCAATTATGTACAATAAAGACTTTTCTTCCCAACCGGGAATGCCTACTATGCCTGAAGATGAACTCAATAAAATAATGCACGTTTGCCTGCCGATTTTAGGTGGCACCCAAATTATGGGAACGGATATGCTGGAATCCATGGGCCATAAATTGGTCGTCGGCAATAATACGAGCATTAATCTGGAACCGGATTCTAGGGAAGAGACCGAGCGCTTGTTCAACTTGCTGTCAGAAGGAGGCTCTGATATTGCCCCCTTGCAGGATATGTTTTGGGGGGCATATTGGGGTTGTTGCTTAGACAAATTTGGGATTCGCTGGATGTTTAACTTTGATACAAAATCCTAGCACTGTCCTTCTACAAAAATTGGTTAACTCCCGTTTGCGCATTCATGGATTTTAAATGCTTTTATAAAATAATTCTGTCTCCCCGAAACTAACCTTTATCCACACCAGAGTTAGTTGAGGGGAATATTTATTTAAAAAAACCAGGCAATCAGGTGTCATCAAATGAATTGATTATATTACCCAAAAAAAATAATCTATCTATTGCGAGAAGGTAAAAATCATCCAACTACAACTTCCATAAGTAGCCTAAAAAAGTGGTTTAATATTCTTGGCCCGGGATTGATCACTGCGGCTTTGGTCTTTGGCCCGGGCAGCCTTACGGTCACTTCCAAACTTGGCGCACTTTATGGATTTGACCTGTTTTGGGTCATCATCATGTCCATTTTTTTTATGATTATTTTCACAGGAATGGCGGTGAGATTGGGAGTAAACACCAAAATGTCACTATTAAGCGTGATCAAAGAAAAGTGGGGGAAAGTGGTTTCTGTGATCATAGGGATTGCTATTTTCGTGATTGCTGCATCTTTCCAAGCCGGCAACACGATCGGTGCAAGTTTGGCTTTTTCTGAAATGTTTCTCACGCCTACCTGGCCTTGGGTTTTGGCGTTTGTCTCCCTTGCCATCGCGCTGCTTTTCTTTCGGTCATTTTATAAAATCCTCGAAAAGATCATGATCATCATGGTCGGCATGATGCTATTGTCATTTTTGATCACCCTGCTATTGGCAAGGCCAGATTTTGGAGCGATACTTTCGGGGCTATATCCACAAATCCCCAAAGGTTCCGAAATGCTTTCCATCGCTTTGATTGCTTCCAGCTTTTCGATCGTAGGTGCATTTTACCAATCATACCTCGTCAAAGAAAAGGGCTGGGGAAAATCTGAAATCAAAAAAGGAAAACGAGAAAGCCTTGCCGGAATTCTGATCCTCGGAATTATCTCTTCATTCATCATGATCAATGCTGCCACGATTTTATATCCTGCGGGAATTCCTGTCAATTCTGCAACAGACATGGGTTTGGCACTAAAACCATTGTATGGAAATTTTGCCACAACCATTTTTATGGTTGGGCTATTCTGCGCTTCGTTCTCGTCATTGATCGGTAATGCTACCATCGGGGGCGTATTGCTCGCCGATGCTTTTGGTTTTGGCCACGATCTCAAGCTGAAAGCTGTCCGTTGGTTTATCGCACTCGTCATGGTTTTTGGGGCCTTTATTGCTTTGAAATACGGGCGGCTTCCCTTAGAGCTCATCATCTTTGCGCAAGGTATCACAGTCACAATTGCCCCGATTGTAGGACTTGCCTTATTGTTGATCGCCAATGACAAATCCATCATGGGGGAATTTAAAAACAACTTAAAACAAAATATAGCGAGCGCCTTGGGTTTGGCGCTGCTGGTTTTTTTAGCCGTGTTTTATATCCGACAATTATTCTTTGCTTAATGATTTTATGACAATGAAAAAAGGTGTTAGAATTAGTGAATTGCTGATAATAAGGGGTATCCAATCAAACCAAAATACTATACACCAAATCGTCCTGCCATAGCTGAATTTGCTTTGATATTGGGCTGAATATGTCAGTTTTTAGCTATATTCAGCCTATCTGATTATTTGTTTTTTATGATATCTGGGGATTGTTTTGTGCTTACTATGTCCATTACTTTTATGATTCCAGCCTCTTCCTTATACAAAATTTTGTAATTGCCTCGTACCACTATTCTGCGATAATTAGGATTGATATCATCTACCTGATACAGTTTTTAAAAATAGATTGTTTTTGGGCCTTGTAACAAATCAGATATGACACTTTTAGCTCCCTGAACAGATTTCTCTTTATAATAATTGTAAACATTTTTTAACTCTTTCTTTGCCTGATCTGTCCAGATAACCTTGAATACGTCCATTACCAATTCTCAATTTCTTTCTCCAAATCTTCCTGTGGAGTGAAATTTCCAGACTGAAGTTGTTGCTCTGCGTTTTTCAGGCGGTCATTGTACATGGCTTTTGTTAATGGTTTTCCGTCAACTGTATAAGCCACCGCCATTTCATCGTCTAGGATATCATTGATCTTCTCCAATAATGATGCTGTTGATACGCCCATTATCTTTTGCATAACATTTAGTTTAGTGGTTTGTATATCCATTTGCTTCGTTTTTCTCTATGTAAAGATAACGTTTTCAAATAATAATTTGATGGGGTTAAAAAATAAATCCTCTAAACAATTAAATTTAGAAGCTTTTATCAGTTATTGTATTTAAAAAGTTGAGATGACAGACCTTAAAAAACTTCAACAAGACCTTCTCCAACCTAGCAAAGAACTAATCGAAGATATCAAAGAGCTTCAAGGTGATCTGCTCATCTTGGGCGTTGGTGGTAAAATGGGGCCAAATCTAGCGAGAATGGCCAAAAATGCTTTTTCCCTGGCGGGGAAAACGAACAAGGTAATTGGTGTTGCACGATTTTCTGAGCCGCAATTAAAACATGATTTGGAAAAAGAAGGCATTGAGACAATCTCTGCCGATCTACTCGACAACGCACAGCTCAAAGCCCTTCCGGATGTCCCAAATGTGATCTTTATGGCAGGGACAAAATTTGGCACCAAAGGAAATGAGTCCTTGACTTGGGCCATGAATTCCTATCTGCCAGGGAAAGTTGCTGAAAGGTTCAAAGGCTCCCAGATCATCGTTTTCTCAACAGGAAATATTTATCCATTTGTGTCAACGACTTCTCAAGGAACTTCAGAAGAGACAATGCCAAGCCCTATTGGAGAATACGCCCAGTCATGCCTTGGCCGAGAGCGCGTCTTTGAATATTTCTCAAAAAAGCACAGTACGCCCACGTTAATTTATAGACTAAACTATGCCATTGATTTTACTTATGGTGTGTTGGTCGAAATTGCCAAATCAGTGCTGAACCAAAAGGAAATTAATCTGACCACGGGATTTGTAAATGTGATCTGGCAGGATGATGCCAACGAAATCGCCTTGCGTTGTTTCAAGCATTGCGCATCTCCACCGGAAATCGTAAACGTCACCGGATTGGAAATCATTTCTGTGAAATGGCTTGCTGAAGAGTTTGGCAAAAAGTTCGATAAAAAACCTATATATATCCATAACGAGGCGCCAACGGCTTTGCTCAGCAATGCCTCCAAATCCCATGAACTCTTTGGGAAACCGAAAACCTCGATTAATAAAATGATCGAATATGTAGCGCTGTGGCTCAAAGAAGGCGGAAAGCTGATCGACAAACCAACGCATTTTCAAGAGCGACAAGGGAATTTTTAGTCCCGGCGCGGCCGGAGCGAATTAATGACACAGTGATGCGTGATCATAATTTCTTGATGATAGCTGTTTTATAAAAAAGGAAAAATGAAAAATTTAGAACAAAATAAAAGAGAACTGCTTTTCGATGGCACAGTGATTCCGGCCCATCCGTTGGCGCTGGACAAAAACAGAAAACTAGATGAAAAGCGACAGCGAGCACTTTCCAAATACTACATCGACAGCGGCGCGGGAGGCATCGCCGTCGGGGTGCACACAACTCAATTTGAGATCAGAGAAAAAAAATATGGGCTGTATCAACCTGTGTTAAAATTAGCATCAGAAGAAGTGGCAAATGCCGATTTACAAAGACCTTTTTTGAAAATAGCTGGGATTGCCGGATCTACGGATCAGGCTATTCGCGAAGCTGAAATTGCTGCAAGCCTCGATTACGATCTTGGGTTGGTGAGCATGGGCGGGCTTCAAGATTATTCGGAGCTAGACTTGATCAAACGAACTGAAAAAATTGGAGAAGTCATGCCGGTCTTTGGTTTTTACCTGCAACCAGCAGTTGGTGGCAAGGTATTGAGCTATAATTTCTGGAAAGACTTTGCAGAAATCCCACAGGTAACAGCCATCAAAATGGCCCCATTCAACCGCTACCAAACATTGGATGTTGTCAGGGCAGTTTGCAACGCTTCGAGACATAAGGACATCGTATTATACACCGGAAATGACGACAATATCGTGGTTGATCTATTGACGAGATTTCAGTTTGAAGTAAATGGAGAAATGCGCTCCAAGGAGATAGTTGGCGGATTACTAGGCCATTGGGCCGTCTGGACCCAAAAGGCCGTTGAGCTATTGGAAGAGATCAATTCCATCAAAAAGCATGGAAAATCCATGCCTTCTGAAATGCTCACGAGGGCCATTGCCGTAACTGATTCCAATGCTGCTTTTTTCGATTCTGCTAATAATTTCAAAGGCTGCATCGCCGGAATCCACGAAGTTCTCAGGAGGCAGGGGCTGCTCGAAGGTACTTGGTGCCTGAACCCGGAAGAACAACTTTCAGTTGGCCAAAGTGAAGAAATTTCCAGAATCTATACCGATTATCCTGAATTGAATGATGATGAATTTGTGAGAGAGAATTTGGGGAGATGGCTTTAAAATACTATATCTGGTTGACACTTTTATGATTAATGCGATCGTAGGGCCAATTGCCATTTCATGGATTTTAAAGCCTTTTTAGCTTTCATTTCAAGGAGAAGGGAAGAATCACTCGATGGTTGTTTCAATGACTATATCGTTGATCAATGTTTTATGTACCGGGCACTTCGAAGCAATTTCCTTTAGTCTATTTTTTTGTTCCTCGGTCAACTCTCCAACGAATTCCAATTTCTTTAAAATATGATCTATTTTACCTGTTGCCCCTGATTTTTCCTTACTGTCATCCAAATGTTTTTTATCATGGGTGAGGTAAACATACACCTCCTCCAATGGCCATCCTTTTCTTTCTGCATATAGTTTCATAGTCATTGCCGTACAAGCGCCAAGGGCTGAATTTAAAAGTTCATACGGTGAAAAACCAAGATCATCCCCGCCAACATCCACCGGTTCGTCAGCGGTGATTTCATGTCGGTTATTAGAGATTTGAGTTGTGAAATTATTATCACTGTCCCAATGCGTCACAACTTGTTCGCCTTTGGTAGACAACGTAACTTCCTCGTTTTGAGCTTCATTCTGCAAATAACGCTCTGCCCACGTACCAATCGTCCTGGCGGCATAGAAGCTATCTTTGGTTTCGCTTAGCAGATGGTCAGCACCATCCATTGAAATAAAACTTTTGGGGTGGTGTGCATATCCATAAATCTTAGCTGCATTTTCAATATCCACAATTTTGTCTTGTGGTGAATGCATGATCAGCAATGGTTTTCTAAACTTGCTCAAAGTATCTTTCAGACTATGCTTTTTCAAGTCTTCTATAAACTGTTTCTTCACCATGAAACTTCTGCCCCCAATGCTTGCTTCTGCTTGTCCATCCCGAACAATATCATCTAGCTCATGCTTAAACAACCGACTTACGTGATCCAAGTCAGCAGGAGCTCCAATGGTGACAACCGCCTTTATATTAGCCAGTTGCGAAGCAGCCATCAATACCGCAGCACCTCCAAGGGAATGCCCGATCAATAAAGTAGCCGCTTGATAATTCTCAACTAAAAATTCATTTACGATTTTCAAATCTGCCAGATTGTGCGAAAAGTTCGTGTCTGCAAAGTCTCCCTCACTATTTCCCAATCCCGTGAAATCAAACCTCAGAACGCCAAAACCATAGTTCGTCAATTCCCGGCTGATATTTCTGGCTACGGCCAAATTGCTAGAGCAAGTAAAACAATGTGCAAAAATGGCAAACTGCTTTGCCTTCTTGTTTGCCGGAAGTTCTAAAGTAGCATTGAGCAATTCTCCTGTGGAGTTGTTTATCGTTAGTTTTTTGGGATTCATAATTTACTGTTTTTAATTCTTTGAATAGAAACTGTTCAATCCAAATTCATGGAATTTTAGGGGTTTTTAGCACTAATTGCGGCTTAGATACCCTGCAAAGTAATTGTTTCTTTCTCCCATAAATGTCAAGGCCTATACCTATCGAATGAAAGGACAAAAAATTAGCGAACGTCAAAAATTCAATACAAACGCGGTTTCCTCATTGGGAGTAGATCGCACCTTCAAACTCCCTCCATGCAATTGCAACACCTGCTTTGACAAGCTCAACCCAATTCCGGTCCCTTCCTTTTTGGTTGTAAAAAAAGGAACAAAAACCTCATCGATCATATCTGGAGATATTCCGGGGCCATTATCCCTGACTTCGATGAAATTACTCCCGTTCTGTCCTGTTCCGGCCGTAATTATAATCTTTCCATTTTCATGATGACTTAGTGCCTGTATGGCATTCTTGCCCAAGTTCAACAATACTTGGATCAATTGCTTCTCATCTCCATAGATTTCCAAAGATTCCGGATCACAAAATACCTCGAAGTTCACATTATTTTTTGCAAGGTTTTGAGACATCAAGACCTGCACTTTTTCCAATAATTTTTTTACATGTATAATGGATTTATCAGGTGCAGGCACATTCAATAAAGTCCGGTAAGATTGTACAAACTCCATCAGGTCTGTTCCCTGTTCCTTGATGACCTGTAAGCCTTTAGCAGTATTTTTTATTTTGGATTCGTCCAAAGTTACCTTATCATCGGAAGAAAAATATCGCAGTATTGACTCAGATATCGAAGTGATCGGGGTAATGGTATTCATAATCTCATGCGTCAAAACCCTAATCAATCGCACCCAAGAATCCGTTTCCTTCTCGTCTAATTCTTGATGAATATCCTGGATCACAACCAACAATAAATCCTGCTTGTTCAACGAAATGGCCTTTGCTTTTATAGCGAGCTGAGTTCTTTCCCGCTCATTTGTCAACTGAAACAATTTGCGATCAAAAGGCCTAAGTTGTGAGAATAAATCATACAGCGATTCGTCAACTTGCAATAGCTGCTTTATATGATTTAAGGGGCGATGGTTCAATAATTTTTCGACCGTCGGATTGGAAATTAGAATATGCCCCTTATCGTTAATGGTCATGATCCCAATATCAGCTTGCTTGATGATTTCCTGATAGTATTGTTCCTGGGTTTTATTGCTCAGGTGTGTTTTTTGAATCATCCCATTGAGCATGTTCATCCTTTCATTTAGCTCTCTCAGAGGTGCGATCTCACCCTCCTCGGGAAACCGAATTGTAAAGTCCTCATTTCGTAGCGATTCAAAAAAATACGCAATTTTACGATTCGTGTGGTTCACAATCCTTATTAAAAAAACTGTCTGAGCTATCAAAATCAGGAAGAGCAAGACGCACCAAATGTATTGCCCTTTATAAAAAAAATATCCCATTCCGAGCGCAGATGAGCTGATCAACAATACTCTATAAACGACTAGTAAGTAAAAATTTTTGCTAATCATTGCGATCCATTTTTTTTATTTTGTTGTAGAGGGTTTGTCTGGAAATCCCCAACTGCTGGGCTGCAGCGCTATAGTTGCCTTCATGGATTTTCAATGCTTTTTGGATCATTTGGTGCTCCATATCTTCTAGAGTAATAGAACTATTTTCGATAGATGGCATTGATTTTTGGTGCCATGAAAAATCACTTGGTTTTAGCACATTCCCTTCAGACAATATAACTGCCCGCTCCATCGTGTGCTGCAATTCCCTAACGTTTCCCGGCCAAGGGTTCGCGAGCAATTGCTCTTGAGTTGCCTGATTGATCCGCAATCCCGGTTTATCATATTTTTGGGAATATTGTTTCAGATAAAAATCTGCCAACAAAAGTATATCCTCATCCCGCTCTCGCAAAGGAGGAACTTCCAGATGAATGGTATTGATCCGATACAATAAGTCTTCCCTAAACAGACCTTCAGCCACCATTTGTGTTAAATTACAGTTGGTGGCGCAAATCAGCCGGATATCCACAGGAATCTTCTGGTTGGATCCTACGCGAACTATTGTTCTATTTTGAATGCAGGATAATAGTTTGGCTTGGGTCTGCAAGGATAGATTCCCTATTTCGTCCAAGAAAAGGGTACCGTGATTGGCCGCTTCAAATTTTCCTGCCCGATCTTCCTTGGCATCAGTAAAAGCCCCTTTTTGATGTCCAAACAGTTCGCTTTCAAACAAATTTTCTGAAATGGAACCCATATCCACAGCGATGAATACTTCATTCTGCCGGGCCGATTTTTGGTGTAGCTCCCGCGCTATCACTTCCTTTCCTGTCCCGTTTTCTCCAGTAATTAGAACGTTTACATCTGTTTTAGCCACCTTGTGAACCATTTTCAAGACATTATTCAAAGCCTTGGAATTTCCAATAATAAAATTCTTCTGCTGATTGATAAACTGCTTTAGGTTATTTTCTTTAGCACGTAGTTGGAGAACTTCCTTTTGCGATTTTCGCAGGGAATAAGCTGATTTTACGGTCGCTAAAAGCTTGTCATTATTCCATGGCTTTAAGATAAAATCAGCAGCTCCCTCTTTTAAAGCTTTCACTGCTAAATCAACTGCTCCGTATGCCGTCATCATTATCACGGAAATCTCAGGACATTTCTTCTTAATTTCCTTTAGCCAAAATAATCCTTCGTTTCCAGTATTGACCCCTGCAGAAAAATTCATGTCCAATAAGACAATGTCAAAATCTGATAAATTTGGAAAAGATGGTATTTGCTTGGGATTGGGTAAAGTGACCACATGCTCAAACTCAAATTGCAACAAGATTTCTAGTGCGCTTAGTACACTCTTGTTGTCATCTACGATCAGAATTTTTCCTTTTAACATTTATAATGTGATTATAGCTGCTCCATAAATCTACAAATGAAAAAGTAATCACAAATCATTGTGTATAAAAAATGGACAGTATTTGTACAATATTTTTACAATAAAGAAAAAGGGCATAGCTCATTATATTATTAATGAGCTGATTTACAATAATTTATAAGTTTGGCATGGCGATAGCATAAAACTCAGTACATTAATACGCTATGAACATAAAAATAAACATCCTATTCCTTGTATCCATCATGATGTCGTCTTCAATGCTTGCCCAGCAGACATCATGGTCATTGGATGAATGCATTGGCTATGCCATTGAGCACAATCTGGAACTTAACGACCAGAAATACAATTTAGAATCCAGCATAGAAAGCCATCGTCAGGCAAAACGCAATATGCTGCCAAGCATCAATGGGTCAGCCGGTTACAACAATAGATACGGTAGGTCTATTGACCCTAACAACAATGAATTCGTAAATACAGAATTCTTCTCTAACAGCTATTCCTTGAGCGCATCTCTGGACATTTTTCAGGGCTTTCAAAAACAAAATGAGATCAAAGCCACAAGGTATATTGCCAGTGCCATCGAAGAAGAGACCTTACAACAAAAATATATGCTGGCATATAGAGTATTGTCCGCTTTTTATAACATCCGGTACTATGAGGGTTTGTTGGAAATATCGAAAGAACAACTGACCATCTCTGAGACGAACCATAAATTTGTAAAAAAGCAAATAGAGCTTGGACTTAAAGCCAAGGCAGATTTTTACGAATCAGAATCAGGGTTGTTATCAGATCAACTGGCAGTAACTAAAAGAGAAAACGATCTGATCGCCGCCAAACTCTTGTTGATACAGGAAATGAACTTGCCCGGAGTTGATGACATTGAATTAAGGTCATCTATGGAAGAAATTACTAAGAGGGAAGGTCTCGACAGCAGAAGTGTAGATACGATATATCACAATGCCCAAACTTTTTTACCCAATATTAAATCAGGAAAAATGATGGTAAAAGCGGCTGAAAAAGGAGTAGCCATTGCCAAAGGCGGCCTATCTCCATCGCTGTCATTTTCGGCAGGATATGGGTCTGGATTCTATGAGACTAACGTGGATCCGGTTACGCAAGACATCATCCCTTTCAAAAATCAGATTCGGGATAATGCATCCGGTTCAATTGGGATTTATATGAATATTCCAATTAGTAATAAATGGTCTGCTCGCTCTCAAATAACGCAACAGAAGATCTCTCTGGAAAAAGCTGAAAATAATCTTGAACTTAAAAAACAGGAATTGTACAAAATAATCCAGCAATTAGTACAAGAACACAATGCTTTGAAAACTGAACTTGGTCAGAGTATTTCTAAAGTAGAATCTCAACGGTTGGCCTTTGCCGTCATCCAAAAAAAATACGAGAAAGAAATGATCTCGACTGTAGAACTGTACCAGGCTAAGAGCTTTTTTATAACATCACAAAATGAAAAATTAGAGGTGGAAATACGCTTAAAAGTAAACGAAAGCACCTTGGCGTTTTATTATGGATTACCTGTATTTAACTTCGTAAACAACAAATAGAAATGGATATAAAATTAGAAAAGAAAAAAGGATTGCGCCTCAAACATTATGGGTACATCGCCTTGGGTGCATTATTACTTTTTATGGGATGGCAAATGATGTTTGGCAGCTCAGTATCCACTTTCAGAACAGAAAAGGAAAAGCTTTCTATTGCAGAAGTAATTCATGGAAAATTCGATGATTATATCACTATAAATGGATATGTGGCTCCAATATCTACTATCTACATGGATTCCTATGAGGGTGGTCGTGTAGAGGAAAAGCTTATTGAAGAAGGGGCCATGGTGAAAAAAGGTGACATCATCCTGAAATTGGAAAACACCAATCTGTATGAGCAAATCCTGTCCAGCGAAAGTAACCTAGCTCTAAAACAAAATGACCTTAGATCTACTAAACTGACTTTTGATTCCAGACAAGTAGAAGGAAAAAAATCTTTGGCAACTGCCCAATATTCATTGCAAAAACTGAAACGAAACTTTGAGCAAAGCGAGGCCTTGTATAATGAAGAACTCATCTCCAAGGAAGAATATTTGACTGCTAAGGAAGATTACGAACTCTCCCAAAAGCAATATGAGATCGTTAAGCTCCAGACTGTACAAGATGATGAGATGCGCAAAACCTCCTTGGCCGGATTGGATACGGATTTGGAGCGCATGAAAAAAACCTTGAGTATGGTTTATCAACGCCTTGATCACCTAAATGTACGCGCCCCGGCCGATGGGCAACTGGGTTTTTTAGATGCCGAAATTGGCCAAAGTATCGCTCAAGGGCAGCGAATCGGGCAAATAAATGTATTGACTGATTATAAAATAGAGGCCGAAATAGATGAACATTATATCGATCGGGTCAAACGCAATCTATCAGCTATGTTAGAGCGAACCGGAAAGGAATATCCTTTGCGATTACGCAAAGTTTACCCAGAGGTACGGAGCGGGAAATTCAAGGTAGATCTGGTCTTTACTGACGATAAGCCCGAAACCATTCGCACCGGACAGAGCTATAATATAAAACTGCAACTGGGCGAATCCAATGACGCGCTCCTGATTCCAAAAGGCAGCTTCTTTCAAAGTACTGGCGGCCAATGGATTTTTGTAGTAAGTCCTGATGGAGGGGAAGCACTGAAAAGATCTATTCGAATCGGCAAACAAAACTCCAGATATTATGAGGTCTTGGAAGGTTTGCAAACCGGAGAAAGCGTAATCACTAGCAATTACGACAGCTTCGGAGAAGCAGAAAAAATAGTATTAAAATAAAATGTATCTGCAACATCAGGTACAGTCACGATGTCTTTATAGAAATAGTTAAAACCAATTCAAAAAAAATGATACACATCCAAAATTTAAAAAAGAGTTTCAGAACCGAGGAAGTTGAGACATTGGCATTGAACAATGTAAATTTCAAGGTCGAAGATGGCGAATTTGCGGCCATCATGGGTCCATCTGGCTGCGGCAAATCCACGCTCTTAAACATTATTGGCATGCTGGACAATCCGACGGATGGCAGCTATCAATTTGCCGGCCATGAAGTAGGCGGGCTCAAAGAACGCCAGCGAACAGAATTGCGTAAGGGCAACCTAGGTTTCGTTTTTCAAAGCTTCAACCTTATTGATGAACTCACGGTATTTGAAAATGTCGAATTACCGTTGATTTACCTTAAGGAAAGTAAGAACAACCGTAGGGAAAAGGTGATGAAAGTTTTGGAGCGCATGAAGATCGCGCATCGCGAAAAACATTTTCCACACCAGCTTTCAGGCGGACAGCAGCAGCGTGTAGCCATAGCGCGGGCAGTAGTGACGAATCCTAAGCTTATCCTGGCAGATGAACCTACAGGAAACTTAGACTCCAAAAACGGCCTGGAAGTCATGAACCTGTTGACAGAACTCAATCAAGAAGGAACTACCATCGTGATGGTAACGCACTCCGACCATGATTCACATTTTGCCCATCGGATCATCAATCTCTTCGATGGACAAATCGTAACCGAAAGCCAGAACAGAAGTGTGAAAGCCGTTATGTGATGGACAACTGGCTGGCAGAGCTAAAGGCGGCCACCACCAATCCCGTAGAAAGCCTGCGGACGGAGTAAACATTTAAACCTAAAGACCATGTTAAAACACCACATTAAGATCGCATTACGTTTTTTTGGAAGGAACAAGGTATTTACGTTCATAAATATTTTGGGCCTCGCCATAGGCATCACTGCCTTTATCCTGCTGACACAATATCTGAGTTTTGAAAAAAGCTACGACAAAGGACTTGATGATCTGTATCGGGTCACGTTGTCTTCTAATCTCGGAGTTGATGATTTTGAGGTTCTTGCCACCAATCATCCTGCAGTTGGTCCGGCCATGTCAGCCGATTTTCCGGAGATGGAAAAATTTGCCAGAATGATCAATATGAAATCCTTGGGTTTCAAGTCAATCATGTCCTACAAAAACCAATTTGGAGAAGTGGTCAGGTCAAGCTCAGATGGCTTTGATGTGTATTTTTCAGACGGAGCCATTTTAGATTTGTTCGATATACCCCTGCTACAGGGCAATCCTGAAACAACACTCAAAGACCCATTGACACTCCTATTTTCAGAAACACTTGCCCATCAGCTTTTTGGGAATGAGAACCCTGTAGGTAAAGAGGTCATCATCAACAATCAATTCAATTGTACAGTCAATGGGATTTTTCAGGACCTTCCGGAAAATACGCACCTTAAAATTGATATGTTGGTATCACTCGCATCTTTCGGGGAACAACCTAATGCGACATGGATTTGGCCGGAGTTTTATAATTATGTACGGCTAAGGCCGGGAACTGACCCCAAAAACATAGATGCCAAATTTCCTGCTTTTGTTCAAAAATACCTCAGTGAGATCATGCTTGAGCATGGCTTCGAAGCAAAAATGACTTTGCAACCAGTAGGAGACATACACCTAAAATCACACCTCAAAAAAGAGGCTTCTGCAAATTCCAGCGAGGGCACCCTATTTTTCCTGATGATTGTTGCCGCCTTTGTCATTGGCATTGCTCTTATCAATTTTATCAATCTATCGACCGCAAAATCCATGGAAAGGGCCAAAGAGGTCGGCCTGAAAAAAGTGGTTGGGGCTCATAGAGGTATTCTTATCTCCCAATTTTTATTTGAGTCACTCATCCTCAATGGTATCGCTATGCTCATTGCTATAATTTTGGTATGTGTGCTCATAGGCCCCTTCAATCAACTGATAGGGCTTGAAGTGTTATCCATGGGTATGTGGGGCAAAATTGAGGTATGGGTGATTATATTAAGCGTGTTGGCTATTGGAGGCCTTCTGGCTGGTTTATACCCCGCATTCGTTTTATCCGGTTTTGAGCCCGCAAAAGTATTGAAAGGAAAATTCCAATATTCGTCTAACAGTTCCTTTTTAAGAAAAGGATTGGTAGTGGCTCAGTTCGTGGTGTCCATTGCGCTCATATCCGGGACATTCATTGTTTATAATCAATTTTCATATATGCAAAACCAAGACCTGGGCTTTAGGGCGGCGCAAAATCTAGTGTTGGATGCTCCTGCAGATATGGATTCTACCATGATGCAAAAAGTGGAATTGTTTAAAAATGAATTGAAGCAGCTCCCTAATATCCATTCCTCCACCATGACCAGGGACGTGCCCGGAAAACCGATGATCGATCAGAACCTTATGAGGAAGAAAGAAGATGAAAAAGCGGTTCAAATCTTAACCAACATTATGACCGTTGACCATGATTTTCTGGAAACTTATAAAATAGAATTATTGGCAGGTCGATTTTTTGTGAAGGAAGATAAGGCCCCACTTAGAAATAATCAAATGGATACAGATCATCTATTGCACCGGGTGGTCGTAAACGCCTCAACAGTAAAATCTTTGGGTTTCACAAGCCCTGAAGAAGCACTCCAAAGAAAAATAGTTTTCGCATATGGCCCGATAGAAAGGACAGCAGAGATTATTGGGGTGATAGGAAATTATCATCAACAATCACTTCAGAGTGCCTATGACAATATAATATTAACCTATCCTG
>JAUHYU010000170.1 GCA_030426345.1 Bacteroidia bacterium | reverse complement strand
TCGGTATGGTTATAGTAAAGCAGCTCCCTTTGCCGGGAACGCTGTGCAATTCAATATTTCCTTCGTGGGCATCTACGATCCGCTTGACATAATACAGCCCAAGCCCAAGCCCTTTCACGGTTTTGAAATCCCCTTTTCCAACCCGGTAAAACTTATCAAAAATATGCTTCTGCTCTTCTTTGCTCATTCCGATGCCATTGTCGGAGATGGATAATGTCAGATTCTTGTCAGATGCGACATCCACTTTTATACATGGATTTTCGGTACTATATTTCACTGCATTTCCCAATAGGTTATTCAATACTGTAGTAAAATGAATTTCATCTAGATGAACAATTTCTGATTTGATGTGAAATTCCGTATGGATTTTTAGGGGTTTAGCATGGTTTTCCATTTCAAACAATTTGACTTTTTCTGAAATGAATTCATGGATATTTAAGGCTTTTTTCTTCAATCTCACCTGATCCTTCTCCCAAATGCTCACATCGAGGATGCGGTCGATGAGCTCCGAAAGATGTTTGTTTTGCTTGTGGATTAGTTGGGAAATCTGACGGACTTTTTCATGGTTTTTTGGCACATTTTCATCACTCAAAGTTGTGGAGGCCACAGCAATGGTCGATAGGGGTGTTTTCAATTCATGGGTCATGTTGTTGATAAAATCCGTTTTCATGTCCGACAGCCGTTTGAGTTTGATCATGTTGCGGACGGTAAGGGTAAAAACTAAAGCCACGATCAGAATCGTAAAAACAGCCAGCGCCAGCGTGATGATCATATCGCGGTAGATGATGCTTGTCTTATGTGTAAAATCCACAAAATAGGTATAGCGAATCTTGAAATAATTCCCTTCAATATCATAAGTATCCACAAGGAGTGCGTTTTTCAGACCGGAGGGAATGTTGTTGGTCGTGTCTTTATAAATGGGAATCGATCTGTCAAAATTGAGCAGTTCCAATTCAGAAATATAATAACCCGATTTGAATTCTGGGTCGGCATCGGCATTTTCCAGATAAGCTTTCAGATAACTGTCCGGGTTGCGATAGGTCTGAAGGATGTTGGAATAAACGGAAATGATTTTGGCGTTCGTAGTATCTGCAAAACCAAATGAAAAAGCATCGGGATTTTGATAGATCATGGTTTCTCCATAATTATCCAGATACAGCATCAACGAGTCGGACTGACTTATTGGAAACTGGCTGTCAAATCCATAAAGTGCCTGTCTCACCATCATGCCGTAGTTGGTGTCAAACTGCTCTTTCTTAGTTTCAAAAGTGATCAAGATATTGTAGGCCTGTACCACGACGAGGATCGCGAGCGCAGAGGAACTAAGAATGATGGAATATCTAGGCTTCATATAAAAAGCTTAATTTCTTCTGTCCCCCGCCAGCGGGGGACAATCAATCATTGGACTTATGTCTTTTGCTTGGTATCTATAAAGTTGTAGCAGTACCATTTATTTTATGATTTATCAATATCAGCTTTAAATATCCGAATCTTTTGCCATTTATTCTTGGCCTGTGGCGCATTAACACAACATTAACAAAGCATTAACACAGAAGCCGGAAAGTGCCCACTACATTTGTCTAAGAAAATAATTCAAAACCACTAAATATTAGAATCATGAAATCAAGATCAATTATCGTCCACACCGTTTTTCTTTTTACTTTCCTATTTGGCTCTTCATCGCTGATGGCTCAAAGTGCACTAAAAGCTGCCGAAAACCAACAGAAGAATCTCGAACTACAAATGGAAATGGCTGAGAATCACATGCGGGCTATGGAAAATCAAGGACGAGTCGTAGAAAACATACGTGGCCTCACTTCTTTTAGTCAGTCTGAGGATAGGTCTAGCCTGATTCTTTCCAAAAGTTATGATGGGGAAACAGTTTCTAAATCCGGTAAATTTAATGTTGAAAGAGGAACAGAGGAAATTAGCTTGTCCATAGATGGAAAAGTAAGATCTGGAATGATTGTTCTCACAATCAAAACCCCATCAGGTGAGGTTATAAAGGAACTGATAATAGACGATACAGCCGATATTATGTGGAGCCAAACGATAAATAATAAATTGAGGAATGAAAAATATTTCGGTGAATGGTCGTATAAAATAACCACTGATAAGGCAAAAGGTGGATACAGACTTTCAATCCGCACAAAATAGTTTTGGAATTCTATGGATTGGTCTCAGGAAAGCACCATGGATTTATGGTGCTTTTTTGGTGTCTTGGTTTTCCATAAATTAGCAAGCAATTCTCACAGTTGTATTTTTATGTCAGACGGGTATGCTTCAAAAAATAATAGGCACAGACAATTCTAAAACTACCATCTTGATTCGATTGATGGTTGGGTCGGTATTCCTTTCAGAAGGCATTCAAAAATTTTTATTCCCGGCGATTCGCGGTGCGGGTCGGTTTGAGAAAATCGGACTTCCTTCCCCTGAATTTTTAGCGAGCTTTGTCGGTACTTTCGAAATCATCTGTGGCGCATTGATTCTTATCGGCCTCTTGACACGCTTGGCAAGCATCCCGACACTCATTATTATGCTCGTGGCCATTGCTACCACCAAAACTGTAATCTTTGCCAATGATGGCTTTTGGGAGATGATGCACGGCAGCCGCACGGATTTTGCCATGCTCCTCGGTAGCCTTTTTCTGATCATTAAAGGAGGTGGTCTGTGGTCGGTAGATAAGATTATTTCCAGATCGCGATAAATCCATTATCCCTTCACAAATTCACTAAAATGCCTTATTTTTCCATGGATTTATTCTCGAAGATATGGTGTGGATAAGTGTAGTGCACATTCCTAGCAGTTGGCTCGCATTAGATAAATACTAACAATACAAAATTTCAAATTATAGAATGATAGTGTTTGAAATAAGAAAAAATGTCTCTTTGAAAGAAATTGAGGAGTATTTTGATCTTCTTAGCAAATGGAAAAAACCTTCAGGATTCATTGACTTAAAGCTTCCTAGCAAATTAGAAAATAATTATTGTGGTTTGATGGTCTCATTAATACAATTGTGTGTTACGTGGGCTAGATATCCAAAATCAAGAAATTTAATACTTCCGGTAAAAAGCCCAGAAAAGCATGATTGGCATGAATTGTATAAGAATGAGCTAATATGTCGAATTGTAGCCCTTGTATGGAATAACCATGAAATACATGATTTGAATGGTAAAAGTATAAGATCATACCTAATTGGACCAAACTCCAAAGTATTTGAGAGAATGTTAAAGATTGATCAACTTGATCAACCTTTAAGAGGAAGTAAACTTTTATTAACCGAATTTGATCACCTTCCTGAAGAGAAAGGGATTTTGCCATGTTTTGAAGTGAATGGCAAATTCATTGGTAATCATACATTGCTGCAAAACAACTTAAAGCCTGGAATTGAAAGAGTCCTATCCTTCTCTAATGAACTCAAAATAAATTTTGAAGAAATAAGAGTTGATTCGATTCAAATAGTCTTTGAGCTAATGAAAAACACTTGGGAATGGGCAAGAGAAGACTCAAATAACGTTGCTCTGGACCCAAATATTAGAGGAGCCCTAATTCGATTTTTTACGAAGAAAAGGAGAATTTTGATTGATGATTTCAAAGATCACCCTGGTCTTAAAGAATATTTTCAAAGCGATGTGTTAAAAGAAAATAATCAAGGTAATATTTACTTCCTTGAA
>JAUHYU010000094.1 GCA_030426345.1 Bacteroidia bacterium | reverse complement strand
ATGCTCGTTTCTTTAATAGAAAAAGGTGTCATCGGCAAATATTTATTGAGCTGAAACGTCCTTTTAAATCTTCTTTTGAAGTGCTTAAATCTAGATTCACTAAAAGCAACTTCCTCACTCTTGACTGCAATAGCAAATAGTGCGCTACCAATAAAATTGACTTCCTGCACTTCAAACTTATTTTTAGCCAACAATGCATACATGCTCGAAAGCGTGAAATACTGAAGGTGTGGAGCCCACATAGTAAATTTTTCATCACCAAAACAGTGTAAATCCCATGAAGGACATTCTATGATAAGTTTACCATTGGGGTCGAGAAGGTCATGAGCTTTTTTTACATACTCTTCTGGATCGGGAACGTGCTCAATCACATGAAACGAATACACCAAATCAAATTGCTCTTGCGGATGATAATTTTCGAAGAGTAAGGCTTCCTGATCAAACCCGTATTGTGAGGTCGAAAAAGAAGCATACGACGGGTCAGGCTCTATACCCTTTGCTTCAATGCCACTTAATTTGAGCAGATGAACAAAGGAACCTATTGAACTTCCAACTTCTAGTGCCGTCTTTACATCATTAAAGTACTGCTTATAAAAGCCAAATCGCTTATAGGCCTTTTTATCCAAAGCTTTTATTTTCGCCGGGGTTGGCAAAACCGCACTATCTCTTGCCTCGATTGAAAACTCTCCCGAGGAATATATATCATAATCGTCAGAAAGCACTTGGAATCCATGACCGCAATTTCCACAAAAAAACACCTCCAAATCAACCTCAGTCCTAGAAAGCATGTTTTTTCTCTCTACAGGTGCATGCCCACATATCAAACAAAAATCACTCATCATTAAATCTCAATGTGATCATCCAGTAATTCTCTAATCACGCCTTCACCTCCCTTTGCTTTGAGAATGATAATTCCTGGTATTTCTTTTATTTTTCGCATTGCAGTAGATGGGCAAGCAGCGATACCAACATTGTTCAAAACATCAAAGTCATTGATATCATCGCCAATATACGCCACTTCTTCTTTTGCTATCCCTTCGCTTTCACAGATTTGCTTAAGTATTTTCAACTTCTCTTTCACTCCTTGAAAAACAAAATCCATTTTCAGTTTTTTTGCTCTTTCAGCATTAAGATTTCTGTTTTCACTTGTGATCATTCCAGTTTTTATTCCTTTTTGATTTAAAATCCCAAAGGCCATACCATCATAAGTGCTGAATTTTTTGAGTTCATCTCCATTTTCTGAATAATACATCCCCGCATCTGTCAACACGCCATCTACATCCGTCAGCAATAATTTTATTTTTCTTTTTGATTCAACCTTGGGTCGGTTTTTCAGGAAAATTCTTTCCGCAATGATCCAATCCTCTTCTTCATCGATTTCCGTAAATGAATATTCTGGCATTTCATAGATGCCGATCTTCCCGCTCAATCTATTTTCATCCTTTATGATATTCTCTACTGAGTTTATATAGAAAGCACCATTCTCTACTAAAAGACCATCAAAAAACTGTCTCAATGGGCGATTTCTAAAGTCATAATTTATAGGTGAACCATCTTCATTCCAGATAAATCTTTTTATGCGACAACATGACAACATGCTATCATATTTCTCTTTGTTCATGGATTTTAAAGCCTTTGTGAAATCGCTATGCTCCACAAACGGATTTGTAGCCTGCACTAGAATAAAATTGTCATCTTCGTTAAAAGTGTTTTTGTGAATAAATTCTAACATCACAGATTCTGTACTCGCCGTAGAGGTAGCATTTGCTTCTTCCCTGCGGTAAATACTCACATTCGGCATCAACAATTCATCTACCGCATTTTCTATTTCATCACAATCTGTAGCAATAAATACCTTGTCAATTTCTTTACATTTTTGCAATGCCTCAAGGCACCAAAAAACCAATGGCTTTCCGCAAAACAATTTTATATTCTTGTTCTTAATTGCTTTGCTACCACATCTCACAGGAATGAAGGCAATATTCATTTACTATATTTTAGCTTTTCTCTTTGAACTAATTCCACTTCGAGTAATTCATTTTTTTTGTAATCAAGAGATTTATAAGTGGCGTTTAAATCTCTGATCAATTTTCCAAAACCGGTAGGTTCCAGTGACGCTGCATGATCAGTTCCCTTCCAGGTACGATCTTTGGTAAAATGTCGCTCGATCCATGTAGCCCCCAATGCGTAGGCAGCAATATCTATTGCAATTCCTAAATGATGACCCGAAAAACCAATATCCAAAACCCGCTCGCCATATTCTTCCTTTAAGCGTACAATTTCCATAAGGCATACATCTTCAAACGCAACAGGGTATCCAGAAGTGCACGAGTAAATCACCAATCTATCTTTTGCTGAATCAGTTTGTTCAAAAAACTCAACTACAGCCTTCTCCTCTTCATGAGTTGTCATACCAAAAGATACATGCACAAACCCATGATAGCCATCCCTCAATTCTTTGAGTAAATCAAAGTTATTATTGCATGCAGAAGGAACCTTTATAAAATCAGGGTTTAACGAAATAATTTCCCTAGCAGAAGTAACATCCCACACAGAAGTGCTATAGCCAATACCAATCTCTTCGCAATGGGTTTTCAATGCTTTATGTTGGTCAGCCGTAAATTCAAGACGTTCCCGATGCTCTCCATAGGTATCTCCATACGCATGCATCATATTAGGATGCGGGGCATTGTAATTTCCTTCTGAAAGCAACTCCTTTGGATTCCTTTTTTGAAATTTCGCATATGAAGCACCACACTGCAATGCGAGGTTGGTCAGTTCAATAGCAATATTAAAATCACCTTTATGGTTACAGCCAATTTCCGCTATACCCAGAGGTTTGTTATATTTTATTTTATTCATTCTAACTTGTCCAAATCTATTTTTTGAAAGGCATCTATAAATGAGCCTTTCGTTGCATTAAGTATTTTCACTCCTTTATATTTCGCATATTCTTCAATCACAAAGTATCCGCTAAACGCGGTCATAAACTTATGCAAAATTTCCGGTAACGTCCGCTTACCCTTGCCTCGTTTGTCTAGAGGTTCACCCCGAACGGTCTCCCTGTCATAAAAATGCTTTTGACTAATCAGCACTTCATTTGTATCAGTTACGGTTATTTCAGGAAGCCATGAATGATCTGCTCCTATTATATATATTTTCTGATAACCTAATGCCAACGAAATCATAAAACATGGTATCATCACATTGTGAGGTCTAGGCATTCCCAGGTTCTTTTTAAAACACCAATAATTAAACACTTTCCAGCCTTCTATTGGGATATTATTGTAAAATATAATTGAAATATGGCTATTCTCCTCCAACTGTTTCTGCCACCGCATGTGTTTCTTGGCTTCATAGGGTATGTAAAGAGACAATGGCCAATTGGTCTTTTGGCGCATTGCATCAAACAGTTCTTTGCTCTGTTCTACATATTTTTCTTCAATATCATCTAGCCATAAATCCGGAGCACCTGTTATATATATTACAGGTTTTAGTTTTTCATATAGCGGTGTTTTGGGGAAATGATTCACACAAACCAAATCTTTTCCTTTTGTAAATTGAGGATAATTTTGAAGGTCATCCTGAAGCGATGGACCATTTCCCAACACTAATATTTCCGAATTTTCTTTGCCTTTTGATGATAAATCCAACCTTAGCTTTGACAAAAAAACGATTCGTATGACCGATTCAATTGTATTGCCTAAGTGCTTTAAAAATGCCTGTATTTGCAAAATCATGTCTGTGGAAATATAAATCCCTTTAAAACCCAAAATCTAAATCTAACTAACATAGTTGCTTTGGATAGCTGCAATCTCAATAAATAAACCAAGGCCAAAACAAGTGTCCCTCCTATCTTAATCGTTTCACTCACAATTTTATTCACAATCTCCATCCAGCCACTTTTTGAAAGCCGTTTTCTCTCACTTGCACCCACGCCTTTTGCTAAACCCTTTACATAATCAATTTGCACACGGTGTGGTGGGATTATATGGTGAACAGCTACTTTTGGAACATAGTATATTTTCTCCCTTCCTTTTTTCAAACGCAAAAATACTTCCTTCTCATCCCCACCTTCAAGACCTTTTCCCCGGCGTCCCAATTCCGGATCAAACAATCCATATTTATCAAAAATAGATTTTCGAAATGCCATATTAGCCCCGATGGGAAATTTACTTCCTGTAAATTTGTTCACCTCACCTCCACGATCCAAAGCAGCCACCAAAGGAAGTAAATATTTCGACATCCACTTGGGCTTTCCGCTTTCATATTCCGGAATAATCTTACCCCCAATAGCGGCAGCATCAGTAGATTGATCAAAAAAGCTATCAATTTCCATGCAAAATCCATGGCTTACAAATGCATCGTCATCAATAAAAGAAAGGATTTTTCCATGTGCTTCGTTAATGCCACGATTTCTAGCAAAAGTATGTCCTTGTCGGTCTTCCATAAAATACCGGAAGTTGGTCTGAGGATTTTCCTTCATGGATTTTTGAACGATTTTTTCTGTATCGTCGGTGCTCATGTTGTTCACTACGATCACCTCATAGTCCTTAGAATCCATGGATTGATTAGCTAAATGACGCAGACATTCGCCAATGTATTTTTCCCGGTTATAAGTGCAAACGATGACAGAAAGCCTGATACTTTGCATTTATACTTGTTTCGCAGAATAGAATTGCCTTATCACAACAAACACGAGCAACGCCACTAAAATCACAGAACTTATCCACATAATCGTATTGCCAATGATGAAGGACTTTGGCTCAAACCTGAACACAATTTCATGGTTTCCAGCAGGTATTTGCAGTGCTCGCAACAAGTAATTGGCACGAAGGATCTCGGCATCGTTGCCATCTATCGTTGCCTTCCATCCTTTTGGGTAATAAACCTCAGAAAATACTGCTACCACATCCTTTGCAGAATATGCCTCGTATATCAGCTTATTGGGTTGATAATCCATGAGTTTGATTTGTGCCGTAGAATCAGATTGTGATTGCACTTGTCCAAATTTACTTTGGTCAATCACCGCCGTGGTTTTCAAGTCAACCTGCCCGATTTGCTCAATCTCCTCATCGGGAGAGTTGACGGATTTTACATCATCTACAATCCAAGCCGGGCCATTTACATAAGGATTTGGAATCACGGCATTGGCTTGTGCGCCGGCAATCAAATATTTGGTATTCAACATACTAATCACGCCTGAATTAGTTTCGCTCAATCCCTTATCTCTCATGATCTGTTGCATTTCGGGCGCCAAGTATTTCGTAATAACATCCTGATACCTGCGCATTTTGGCTCCATGATATCCTCCAATTGATTTGTGAAAATAAGATGTTCTAGCCTCATTAAACGGGTTTTGAAGGTTGAGTACCCTAAAATCCGACTCCTTGTCTTCCAGAATCACATCATCAGCAGGTGTCTTTTCCAGAAAGTGTTTATCGCTTGGCTTTTTATACACAGAATCATTGAGGTATCTAGAATCTTCCATGCCCAGATCCAACAGCACCAAAACAAATATGATACTACACATCATCGCTCCTTTTATTTTTTCTACTTTATATAGATAAAGTGCGCCAAATGAGAGCAATACAAAAATTATCGTCCTGAACACATTCTTTTGAATGATAGAATTCCGGTCACTTTCCACTGCATCCGCAATTACTTTTTGAAGCCCCTCAACAGCCGGCGGATTCGTAACTAATAATGCAAAAATTGCTATTCCAATAGAAATACCAAGGGCGGTAAAAGCAGTTTTGCGATTCTGCTTATTCCATTCTAAATCCATGAACTTTTCCAAGCCCAAAAAGGCCATAAGCGGCATGAGCATTAGCGTGAGCATAATTACCATGGTCACGGCCCTGAATTTGTTATAGCCCGGCAACATGTCAAACATCAGGTTATTGAACCCAGGAAAGTTCTTTCCCCAACTCAGCATAATGGAAAAAATAATTATTCCGATCATCCAATATTTTGTTCTTCCATTGAGTAAAAAGAGCGATAGGATAAATAGAAAACATACAATCGCCCCTGCATAAGCTGGCCCAGCTGTTCCCGGTTGTTCGCCCCAATACCCTAGCAAACCACGTTCATAGTTATTAATTTCCCCTTTAGGCACATTGTTTCGCTGAAGCAAGTCCTTGGTTTCGCTGTCTTTTCCATGATAGACACCACTCGCTCCTCCATACAAGTGAGGGATAAAAAGCGTCATCGACTCCCACTTTCCGCTGCTCCAATTAAATGCATAATCGCGATCCAATCCCGATTTGCTTTCATTAGAAGTAGATTTCAACTCTGATTTTCCTCTTATAGAAAATTGGCCATATTCGTATGTAGTCCATACTTTACCCAAGGTTGTGCCAAGTGCTAACAACCCGGCTATGGATAAAACACCTATTTTTTTGGCAAACTCAGCAGTGTTTTTCTCTTTAACTGCAAAGAAAAACTCTGAAAATCCATAGGCCAACAGAAGTAAAAAGAGGTAATAGGTAATTTGTAAGTGGTTAGAATTGAGTTCAAGAGCCAGTGCGAAAGCCGTCAGCAAAAAACCGTATAAATATTTTCTATCAAAAACCATCTTCACACCTGCGAGCACAAGCGGCATATAGGCAATTGCTCTTATTTTCCAAATATGTCCAGCCTGAATACTCACGACATAAAAGGTGCTAAGGCCAAATGCGACCGCACCTCCAATCGCAAGATAAGGGCGGATACCAAAAGCCAAACACAGTACATAAAAGGCCAAAAAAGCCATGAAATTTTCACCGACTGGTTGTGGCAGATACAATGTAAGCACTTTTTGAGTTGAGCTAATGATCGAAACCCCGCTCCATTTTACATTGATGAGATAGGCAGGCATTCCTCCAAACATAGAATTAGTCCACAATGCTTCCTCGCCTGTGGCATCTCGAAAAGAGACAATCTCCTGATTGGCTCCCTTGCCCTGATTGATGTCATTCTGATCCATGACCTTTCCTTCAAAAATAAGCGGGCGGTACATAAAAATACTGATAACCAAAAAAGCGACAACGGCAATGATGTGTGGCAGGGCTTTTGTCCAAAAAGAGGAGTTGTTCATTTTTGCAATTTTATTTACAGTTGGCAAAACTAACCAAATTTATAAAAATATTGTCTGACTTGAAGGGGTATCTGCTTGGGAAATGTTTAGCAAAAGCCATTGATTTTCCATGGATTAAATGAAGCTTTTGTAGTGAAGGCTTACCGAATATAACAAAGACTCATCATTTTTTTCATTTATACAGTTTTCAACCCAAATTTCGCTTCTATACTTTTCACATTCTCTATCGACTTTAGACCATCAGAACAACTCACATCAAACAGAGATGCAGCTCCTGCACAAACGCCCAATTTCAAACAATCGTGAATCGGGCAATTTTCATGGATTCCAAGCAGTATTCCTGCTGCGAAAGCATCCCCCGCCCCGGCAGATCCTTTGATCACATTGGCAGGGACGTCTACTGCAGGGCAAACTGTCTTCACCTTATTGGCATCACAAGCAATAGCAGCTTCAGGAAAATGCAAAAACACAAAGTCGTTCACGCCCATGTCTATTATTTTATCCAAGGCAACTTTGGCTTTCTCCAATTGTACTTTCCCGTCTTCGCAAATTTCAATGCCTGTTAGCTTGGAAATTTCATATTCATTGACAAACAAATAATTGATAAAAGGCAGCGATGACGGTGCTACCACCTGAAAACGATCGCTTGCTTCACTGACAATATCGGTAGACGTTTTAAACCCTTTGCGCTGCGCTTCTTCAAAAACATAAGAAGCCATTGATTTTCCATGCTCATCCACTTCATCCATTTTATCAAGCAAAAGAATATAAGCCATGTGGAATATTTTGGCATTTACATCCAAGTTTAGTTGGTCGTTACTAAAAAAAGCATTGGCACCACAATTATGAAAAAAAGTTCTTCTACCGGTAGAAGCGACGGTCATCACGTCAGTATAGGAAGTTGGAGCGTCATTAGTTATTTTGAGATTAGAAACATCCACCTCACAACTTTTCATGTCGTCTATGATGTATTGACCTTTTTCATCATCGCCAACCAACCCCGCGCCATAAAGTGGAAACGGTGCTTTCAAAATCGAGAGGTCCTTCAACACGTTGTAAGCAGCGCCTCCATTGTTGGACTTGATCGCCCTAACTTTAGTCAGCCCGTCCTGATGAGGATATTCATCAATGATTTTAATGTCATCGATAATCCAATTTCCAGCTGCGTAAATTCCTTTTCTCATGGATTTGGGATGCTTTTTAAATGTATCAATTGATTTTTATCGCAAAGGATAAATGTAATTATTTCTACTTATGAAAAATAGTAGTATCTGAAACCAATGTTGGTACAAAATAATTCCCTGTATCAATCCTAGCAAGCGGAAACATTTGTGTCAAAGACGCTATGGCATTTTTTCCTACCATCGTTTGATAGAGAAAAAGCGATTCCAACTTTTGAAGCTCTTTGAGTTGGAGCAGCCCTTCATCTGTCACTTTGGTATCTACCAGATTGAGGTATACCAATGATTTTAAAGGGGATAAATGTACTAAAAATTCATCATCCATATTGGTATTTCTCACACTGAACTTCCTCAGATTTTCCAATTTAGATAAGGCCGTCCATGCTTCCGGAGTAAGCTGATGATAATCTAGGTTGAGCCAAATCAACTGTGATTTTACTTTTTCCAATTCCTGCATGGCCGGGGTTATATTTTCCGGCAACATATTGGCAAAATTGGCCGAGAGGAAATTAGCATCGGATTCAATGGGAAAAATAGTTACACCAAGTCCATTAAGTCTTTCTAATGCTTTTTCATCAGCTTCTTTCACATCCTTATCGGGAACAAGGTTGTTGATAATTTGAATCTCCTCCTCGTACAATATCCCATGAAGTGAGTCAGGAAGCTCCAATTCCTCCAATGTCTTTTCTTCGTTCATTGCATGGTCAATCCACCATGCCAGATAATTAATTTCTACATCTGCCAGTTGTTTTTTTTCTTTGGGCGGCATGTGGTCATCATCGTCTATTGGCAGCAAAAGCAACTCCATGATCCGGCTATCTGCTGCATGCTCAGCGATGATCTTCCCATCTTCCCCTCCTTTGAGGATAGCCTCTTTAGAATCCAATCGCAGTTCTCCTTTTTGCTTGCTCCTGCCATGGCAAGCATAGCAATTTTCCTCCAAAATAATAGACGTCGCTTCCAATGCCGTAGAGCTCATTGTGATTTTCCTTTTCTCCTTCGGACCAAAAGCCAACCATTGATCTGGTGGTGGTGGAGTTAAGAATTCCGACCCGTGCGTCAGGCTTCCACCGGCATGACCGGTCACTGTCAGCATGACCAATACAAATACCAGCGACAACCTAAAGTTCCTAATTGAAGTATGCAGTAAGTAGTCAAGCTTGAAATAAATAATCCAATTGACAATTGTCAGTACAATTCCAAACCACTTGTGGTTTGACACCACCTCTTGGTCATAAGAACCAGAGATCGACAATATGTACCCCGTAATAGAAGAAGCCGTAGCAAATAACGCACTCGTCAGAAGTATCAACCGGATAATTGAATATGCATCAATCAGTTTTTGTCTTGGTATAAACAATCCGAGTAATAGAAAAACCACCAAAAATCCAATAGGCAAGTGTACTACCAATGGATGAAAATTACCGAAATACTCGAATATGTTCATTAAAAAATAGGTGTTTTGAGCTATTAAAAAGTTAGGTGTTTTTCCATCAAGTGTACTTTCAAAGTATGGTTATTAATCAATTGCTTAGGCCAGAATCTCTTTTATAATCCTACCATGAACATCCGTCAAACGGAAATCCCGTCCCTGATACTTGTAGGTAAATTGTTCATGGTCAAATCCTAATAAATGCAAAATAGTTGCTTGAATGTCATGAACAGAAACCCTACCGTTAATTCCTGCATAGCCCATTTCATCCGTTTCGCCATAGCTGAAACCCTTTTTTAGTCCACCACCGGCCATCCACATAGTAAATGCCTCTGAATGGTGATCTCTTCCTTTGAATATGTTTTCTTTTCCTTCCCGGAATTCTTGCATTGGCGTACGTCCAAATTCACCACCCCAGACTACCAATGTCTCGTCCAGCAATCCCCGTTGTTTTAAGTCGAGAATCAGCGCAGTCACTGACTTATCTGTTTCACGGCATTTATTCACCAAACCAATATCTACAGAACCTTTTTCCGATGTGCCATGCGTGTCCCAACCCCAATCGTATAGCTGCACAAAGCGAACTCCTCTTTCTACCAGTTTTCTGGCAAGCAACACATTATTGGCAAATATTGATTTGTTGGGATCACTCCCGTACATTTCATGGATATATTCAGGTTCGTCTGCAATATTCATAACATCGGGAACCGTGGCCTGCATTTTAAAAGCGAGTTCGTATTGCGAAATTCGTGTTAATATTTCTGGATCCTTAAATTCATCATAAGAAAGTTTATTCACTTTGCTGAGTGCCTCAATAGATGCTTTCCGGCTTTCACGGGATATGTGTTCTGGATTATCTATAAAAAGCACTGGAGTTCCATCAGAGCGACATTGCACCCCTTGATAAACAGAAGGCAAAAAACCACTTCCCCAAACGCTTTTTCCTGCATCAGGATTATTACCACCTGAAGTTAGAACAACAAATCCCGGAAGGTTAGCATTTTCTGTCCCAAGACCATAAGTGACCCATGAGCCCATGCATGGCCGTCCAAGCCTAGCGCCACCTGTTTGCATCAATAACTGAGCAGGCGCATGGTTAAACTGATCAGTATGCACAGCCTTTAAAAAGGTTAGCTCATCCGCAATAGTTGAAAGGTGTGGTAAATAATTGGAAATAATAGCTCCGCTATCTCCGTACTGCTTAAACTTTGCTTGTGGTCCGAGCATTGTCGGAACACCGCGAATAAATGCAAACCGCTTTCCTTCCAGAAAAGATTGTGGGCAAGTTTTGCCATCCAATTTGTGCAATTCGGGTTTATAATCAAACAATTCCAGTTGAGATGGAGCTCCAGCCATGTGAATGTAAATAACCTGCTTGACTTTCCCAGCATACTGTGGGGCTTTTGGAGCCATGGGATTTCCACCCATTTCTGCCATATTTTCACTGCCAGAGCCCGAGTATCCACAACTTCCGAGCATAGATGAAAATGCCAATCCGCCCAGACCCAAGGTACAATTCTTCAAAAACAATCGTCGGGTTTGTTCTTCCAGCTTTTTTATTCTTTCTCCCTCATTCATAACTCCATCAATTTTTCATTATAAACTCATCCAGGTTCATCATGGTATTTGCCACTACACCCATTGCATTAAGTTGTTTATCTATCTGGGATTCTTCCTTATAGGCAACATTTTTTATCAATTCTTCCTTAGTCAAACCATCATATAAACCCAAAAGCACTTGCAACTTTTCCTGAGGAATATCCTTATACATCATCAGCTTATAGCCATAAGCAATTTGTTCTGATGGTTGGCTGCCACCTTCTGTGATCATGCGTTTGGCAAAATGCAAGGCTGCTTCAACATAAGAGCTGTCATTGAGGGTGACTAAAGCTTGTAATGGAGTATTCGTGCTTATGCGTCGAATGGTACAAACTTCCCTCGGCATCATGTCAAACAAAGTCATAGATGGGTACGGACCGGTTCTTTTCCAATAAGTATATAACGCGCGCCGGTATTGATCTTCACCTTCACTTTTCACCCATTTCAAACCGCTATAAGGGGAATTCCAAATCCCATCTGGCTGATAAGGCATTACACTGGGACCGTACATTTTTTCACTCAACAACCCACTTACTGCTAATGATTGATCCCTTATTTGTTCAGCCGAAAGGCGAATCCTAGGCCCTCGTGCATGGTATTTGTTTTGGGGATCCTTTTGCAATTGCTTTGGATTGCTATATGAAGATTGCTGATATACTGCAGATGAAACTATATACTTCAAAAGCTTCTTCGTGCTCCAGTCAAAATCGTGCATAAATTTCCATGCCAAATGGTCAAGCAGTTCTTGGTGTGTAGGCGGAATGCCCTGCGTACCAAAATCTTCCAATGTCTCAACTATCCCAAAGCCAAAAAGCTGTTCCCAAATCCGGTTTACGTAAGTTCTGGCGGTCAATGGATTTTGAGGGCTTACCAACCACTTGGACAACCCAAGTCGATTGGTAGGAGCTCCATCTGGCAAATCATTCATGACTTCGGGTACACCTGCTGTAACCAAAGCTCCTTTTGAAAGCCAATTTCCTCGATCAAACACCTTGGTTTCCCTCTTCATTTCCGGAGGGTTTTCTACCATTATGGGAGTCTGAAATGTCCTAGTTTCCATTAATTCCCAAAAGTCATTTTTAGCTTTCCGATAGCCATTTGAATTTCTTCCCGGAAACTCATCCGCAAAATACAACCAATCAAATTTCAACCCGTTACTTCGCGGATTTGTAAGATTAGGATTTCTGTATGTAAAATAAATATCATGTGCTCCTTCAACTTTTTCGAATGAAAATTCTGCAAAATCCCATCCTTTCGTTTTTGGCAATTTAACTTCCTTCAGTAATGGGCCATTGACATCATCTAAGCGAACTTGCCATACCCCTCCGGGAAGGTAGCTCTGGTATTTATATATTAGGGTGTTTTTACCATCAAGTCCTACTTGCCCAAATCTGTTGGAACTGTTGTTTCTGAGGACGAGCCATTTGGTATCTGACAACTCTGCATTGATAAAATTATCAGCTGTAAGTGAATTAATACTTGGCTGCATCGTTTTCACAAACTTAATAACTTCGTCTGCCTGTTCCTGATCCGCATTTTTATGAAGCCAATTTTTCAATTCCACCAACCGGGTGCTATCCTGAGGTTTAAATTCCCTCAATACCGGATAGTCATCAAAGGTGTCTTCATCGCGAGAATTGTTGAAAAAATCCATGAACCGGTAATAATCGTCGTGCTTAAAAGGATCGTAAGGATGGCTATGGCACTGCACACAGGCAAAGGTCGTTCCCATAGTAACTTCCCAAGTAGTATTTACACGGTCAATTACTGCAGCCACACGAAACTCCTCATTATTGGTCCCTCCCTCATCATTGGTCATGGTATTTCTATGGAATGCCGTTGCGATAAGCTGATCATCTGTTGGGTTGGGCAGCATGTCCCCGGCAATCTGTTCGGTGAGAAATACATCATACGGCTTATCTTCATTGAATGCCTTGATCAGCCAATCACGGTATTTCCAAATGGTTCGTGGGGCATCCCTTTCATAGCCTTTAGTATCAGAATACCGTGCTAAATCCATCCACATTCCAGCCCATTTCTCTCCAAAGTGAGGCGAAGCCATCAGCTCGTCTATGTAAACATCCAAACCATCATTTGATGGATTTTTCACGGTTTTTTCGAAAATTGAAGATGGTGGTGGTAGGCCAATCAGGTCGAGAGAAATCCTTCGGGTAAGGTCAGGTGTTTGAGCAACAGGGGAAACATCTAACTCCTGTTCTTTTAGTTTTTTATATATGAAATAATCGATGTCGTTATTTTTCCATTTGGTAAAAATATTGTCATCGGAAAACTGATCGCCGACATCTACCTTTTCTACTGACTTGTATGCCCAATGTGTACCCCATTTTGCTCCCTGTGCTATCCATTTTTTCAAAACGTCTATATCCTCTTGGCTCAGCGGAGGTTTTTCATAAGGCATGCGCTCTTCAGGGTCGTGACTGACAAGTCGATGAATCATTTCACTTTCTTCTGGGTGTCCTGGGATTATGGCCGGCTTATCAGATTTTGTATTTCCTTTAGCCTCTTCTTCAAAAAGCAAACTAAAACCACCACTTTGTTTTACTCCGCCATGGCAAGCAATGCAATTTTGATTTATTATTGGCTTTACCTGAGTATTGTAGTCAATCTCGTCTTCCGGCAGCAACATCCAAACCACCACGCACGAAAACGCTAACAACAATAATATCAACAGTGCTTTGGTGGAAAATAATCCCTTCATCCATCACGTATTTACAAATCCATCTCTACAAGCAATAAGTGAAAATAGCTTGATTCATTATGGAAAATTACAAATAATTTAGAAAAGGTGCATTTCTATTTAGGGATAATGAATAACATAAGACCAAAATGGCATCAAAAAAATATTTTCACATGCTCTTACGCTCTTGCTTAATACATCCAAGAATACCTTTCTTCCAATATTTTGATTAAATTGGACATTATCTACAGGCACACATGACTACCAAACCCAACCTTTCCGCTTATTGGCTGAATATACTATTTCTTGCCCTAGCTATCTTTTTTGCCAATCTTTGGCTAAAGTATCATCTGGGTGGTGAATCTACGCTGATTATATTGGCCAATGCACTCATTGCTATTTATGGCATTGCATTTTCATTACTTGGAAAAACCATTGGGGAAGACGGCCAAAATGAAATCAGCTCCCGCATCCAACAGTTTTTCTGGATATTACTAAGACCGGGATTTTTAGTGACCATATATCTTGTATTCATTATGGTTGGGTCGCTGTATGCTTCAGTATCGCTGGTCAATGACACCTCCAATTCATCCATGGAAATAGAGGTGTTTCCATGGGAAGATCAAAAGTCAGAGCACCAGGCTATTTCAATATCGGGCTCTGGAGAAATTGTCAAAGAAGGTTTTTTCACTACACCTTTCGGCCGTGTGATGACCCTTCAAGCAAAAGGATATCGGGATTATACCTTTGAGCTTTATCCTTTTGTAGGCAAAAAGATCATGCTGGATGAAGTCCTGATCCCATTGCCTTCCATTTGGGTAAGATCCTATCCTACCATCGTCAATTTACTTCTGGACAACTGCCAACTGGCCATTGTGGATGTGGACGGTCTTGATACGCTTTTCAATCAACAAACCCAAAACACATTTGGCTCATACATCATCGGCGAACCACAATCAGTCAAGGCTACCCAGCTGGATCAATGGCAACGAGAAGCTTCAGCATATTACAAAAACGAAGGGCCAGAACTGAGCAATACCTTGCTCAAATGGAGCAATGCAAAGTTTTATAACGAAACGCTAGACCTGAAACCGCAAAAAGAATATAAAGCTATTTTGTCTCTGAAAAGCAATGGAAAGGTTCTCGGTATAGAAAATTTCATTGTCAATAAAAATGATGCGCTGATAGAAGTCCTCTTAAAACAACCTAAAAACCATGACTAAATATCTTTTAATCGGAGTACTATGCATACTCACACTCCCTTGCTGGGGTGACGATAAACCAAAAGTGCAGCTTGTCTTTCACATTGACGACCCGCTATACAAGATTTTTTTCGAAGGGAAAAAGACCTCTTTAGAAAGCACAATTCAACAGCAACTTTGTCCTGTTTTTGAAAATTATTTGAGCTTCATTGATTTTTCACCTTCGGCGACCGATGATCAACTCATAATTTCTTTACACAATAATTTTAAAGATAACGAAGACTTCACCACACCGAAGGACCTTGTTTTTTTCTTTGACTTTAGCGGGCCAAATGTCAAAAAAGATATCCCGCCTTTGCATTGGCCATTTCAGAAAAAAAGCAGTTATGGTGAACAACCATTCAACACGCAGGATTTTGCTGCCAGCGTAGTTTCCATTATTGAATTCAATCTCCAAAGCAACTACGAAATGATGGTGGAAACCATATTCAGCAAGTTTATATTGACGAGTGATGCGCACATGATATCAGACCTAAAAGGCTGGGCACTGCCATTTACCAGCAATAATCTCGGCATTGGAAATGGCACCGAATTCAGTATCGAAATCTCCAAAAATACAGGATTTGGAGATGCTGTCTGTGATTATTTCACCAAAATGATCATTCCAATTATCCAATCAGATGCACCGGTACCCGCCAAATTCAAAGGTTGCTTCATTGTAAAAACAACCTCAGAAAATGATGATTGCTCGGTTTTTTCTACAGATAATACAGTTGTACAAGTCAAAGAAGTGACGATCAAAACCTTTGACCGCAAGATACAAGCTGCTGAAGATGTGGTGCCTCCTGAAAATTATTCACCGGATTCTAATTAAGCAGTTATGAAAAATAGTATAAATTTTATCGCTGTTTTTTTAATTTTCTTTGTGCAGGTTATTGATTGCAACGCTCAAAGAAGAAGAGATAGAAGAGCCGCCAATCGAGCAGCACAAGTGGCAGTGGCTGAGAGGATAATAGTTGTTCCTCAATGGAAAAGGGCATATTTGGAAGCGCGTAGCAACCTATTGGAATGCAATAGCCTCCCAGATTCCAAGGTTTGCAAATCCATTCAGTATTATAAATTGGGGTATTTATTTGAGCATACAAAAGACTCTGCAAATACAGGATTGCTCGACAGTGCAGCGCATTATTACAGTGCCAATCTTCGGCTTTTTCCCGCAGACCGTACCACTAGAGACCGGTTAGTTGCGATATACGAGCGTCAGGAAAAACACGAGGACGCTATATCTTTATTGAAGCAACTATTCAATGAATATCCGGGACAAAGAGCCAACTATGCCCTTCAAATAAGCAACAATTATTTACGAACTCAGGATCTCACCAACGCATTTGCTTGGGCCAAGCGATGCACAAGCCTCGATCCTCACTTGGAAGCAGGGTGGAAAAACCTAGTAGAATCCATGACCAAGGTTCCAATTAGTTTTAATGACGTGGAAGCGTTGAGCTACAATGCCTTGAGCTATGGATTTACAAACCAATCACTGCAAATGATCGAATTGTATATCAATAGTAAATACAAAACCGATAACATGGATATACCCCTGATCCACTGGTGCAACATACTTTTCGACGCACAAAGTGATTACGTATCTAGGTTTCAAAAATTACCGGATTATACAGAATGGCCGAATCAGGGTTTTCGTCAACTAAAATCTCTTTTTGAGAAGAATAAGGAAGAAAAAATCCAGCTTGAGGATATGAGTCAAATGGATTTTTGGTACAATCATGAGCGAATCAACTCCCCCGATGAACCAATATTCAGATATGAAATCCTTTTAAAGTTCCTTGATCAATCTGCCAGCAATTGGCTCTACTCAAATCTAAATAAATCGATCAACCGATATGAAATCGGCATCGAAATGGTGAAAGACCTACACATTCAAAGCTATGAGCTCACCGGCACTTATTTCAACTTTGCCAGCTCACTCGCCAATATTTACCTGAATTATCCTAAGCTAGACCCCAATAATGAAAAAATTGATAAGCTCACAAATAACCTGTTTTCCGGCAAGGGTTTCGCCTATCGCGATAACAACCGCGAGATCATTAAGCGGTTTCACATTACCCTGGGTATGATCTACGCGCAACAAAATAAATGGAAGGGCCGCTATCGAGCAGACAATGCCAAGTTTCAGTTGGAGCATGCACTGCAAAATAAGGAGAAAGATGAATATATGCCTTTGGTCCATGAACTCCTCGGTAATGGATATCTGCATTATTTGGGAGATAAAAAACGTGCATTCGATCATTACATTAGTGCAGCCGAAGGCTATCTAAGCATGGATGCCTTGCTCAATGCCAACAAAGCATTGGACACTTTGAAAAAATATGCTGTCAATATTTCCCCTGAAATCCAGCAAAAAACCATGGCACTATATGGTGTTTCGGATATCAGGGATAAAGGGCGGGATATCCATGCTTCCGGCAATACTTCCAAATCCTTTGTTGAAAATCAAGTGGCCAAAATCATGGCTCTGCCTTTGGACGATTCATTTAAGAACATGCAAACCTTTAAGGTATATTCAGAATTGGGTCAGCAGATGCCTGAGGATGAAAATGTACAGATGTTTTGCTACAAAAATGCGTTAGACATCGCTCAAAAGCTGGATCATGTGCCGAGCTACAATGATCTGCTAAAGGTGGAACAGATATCTCATGTCATGCAAAAACAAATCAATACTTCCGTGACGAGCTTTACCCAACTCAATAAAAATACATCGTCGGACACCAAGGAAACTACCAGCAAGAGAATCACCTACAATGCGGCAGACGGCAGACAGGTTACGATGTTCATTGACCCGGGGTTATTTGAAGTAGCTGAGGTACTTTATATCTCAAAGCAAGTACAGGATGTGGAATCAAAACCAGAAATCTCCTATTTCAATCAGCAGGTAATCATTCAAAATAAAAATAACGAATATGACTTTTTGCAAAAATCCAATAAAATAGAAGTTACTGACAGTCCCATGATCAAATACCGAAAATCATACTGACGGGCTGATTTGCTAATGATATGATGGTGTGATGATATGATTATTCAATCCCTGTCGTATTTTTAATGATTTACCATTTTTAGATATTCCAAAACAGAGTGCAAAAAATCGATCCTTACGTTATAATTTAGCAAATTATGGCAGAAGGGTAATCGATGATTTTAAAAATTACTTCACAAAAATATTTGAAACGAATCGTCAAAATACTGGCATGGATTTTTGTGCCTTTTTTGACCGTTCTTGTCACCATATCCCTTTTACTGCTGCTCCCCTCGATCCAGAATTTTGTTACTACCCAAGTAACGCAAACCATTAGCAAAAAAACAGGAATGGGTGCGCGAATCGGATCTATCAACCTTCGTTTTCCAAAAACGATTCAACTGGGCAACATTTTTATAGAAGATGCCAAATCCGACACGCTCTTGTATTGCCATCGCCTGGATATCAATTTAGAAATGATCTCATTGTTGAGAAAAAAAGCCAATATCACACTTTTAAAAATTCGTGGGTTAGACGCCAATATCTACCAAAACAAATCTGACAGTTCATACAATTTTTCGCCATGGATTGATGCATTTTCCAGCAACAAGAGCGACTCCACCCCTCCCGCAAAGTCTGATTGGGCAGTTGGTTTTGAAGAAATTGAACTCGATAATATCAAGGCCAATTATCACAGTTTTCTGGATTCAAGCGCTATCGATTTGAACCTCGGGCATCTTTTAATCACTGCCAATGAAGTGGACTTGCTCGCAGGCAAGTATGATTTGGACATCATCGATCTTCAAAAGACCTCTTTTTCCATGACTACGGCGCAGCGTACCGACACCATCGCCCCTTCTGATAGTCTGCACCTGCCATTCGACATCCATCTGGCAGAGCTCAAACTGTCTGATTGCCGCTTTGATTTGCACTCTGTCGATGGGAAACTTGCCCTTTCTACCCAAGCAAAAAGCATCAGCATATCACCAAAACAGCTAGACCTAGCGCGGTTCAACATCGAACTTTCTGACCTCTCTGTAGATGGAATTGATTTCGCCTTGAAAACAAACCATTCAGATTCCATAGAAATTCCAGATAATTTCCCGGAAACGGATATAAAATCCTTGCATACTTTTGGTGACATCCCCTGGCAAATACTCGTGCACCAGGCCGACATCGCCAATGCTAATTATAAAATGGATATTGGCGAATTGCCACGTAAAAAAACTGCTGGCATGGATTACAGCCACATGCAGATAGCAGATATTCACTTCACCGGCGACAGTATTTTCTTCAACAAAAATAGCACTGGGGGCCGCCTCACGCACCTCGAAGGCAAAGAGCAGACTGGCGCTGAAATCAAGCAAGCCACCGGTACGATCATGATGGACAACCACACCATCGAGGCCAAAAACATGCACATCGCCATGAATCAAACCTGGGTGATGGGAACGGCCTCGATCGGGTATGCTGCCCTGCATAAAATCGGTGAACAAATCGCCGACCTACAAATTAACGGTGACCTGAATGGGTATATCCACGTGAGTGATTTGACGCCTTTTACTTCTGTGGTGCATGACTATCCTCTATTGCAAAAGGTGGAAAATATAGCTGCAAAAGCCCTCAAAATCCACGGAAACCTCGGAAATTTAACCATGGAAAAAAGCAGCCTGACCTTGGGGAAATCTACGAACGTAACTGCTCACGGTCACATCACAGGCTTACCATCGTCAGACCTGCGCATCGCATTGTCAGTTGACACGCTGCACACAGGCGCCATGGATATCACATACTTTTTGCCTGACACGTTGTTGCCAAAAACGATCAGTCTGCCAGAAAATATTGGCCTCTCTGCCAACTTCTCCTATCGAAAAAATTTCATGGATTTTGATGCCTTTTTGGCATCTGATTTTGGCAACGCAACCCTCAAAGCCAGC
>JAUHYU010000169.1 GCA_030426345.1 Bacteroidia bacterium | reverse complement strand
GGTTGCGGATGAAGGTGTGATTTTTGCGCCAACAAATTCACCAAAATTTCTAAATGTAAGGCCGGCATCCAGCACATAATCCCAAATAAACCCTGAACTGGAATAAGCCATGGCATCATCGCCATCATAAGGATAGCTCCGGTCAAACCCACCAAAGCTTTTTTCTAGATAGTCAGTTACATTGCCTTCATCAGTCCATTGGTGGCCATCCGCACTCAAAACACCATTGCAATAAGTGTTGTCGAGCAATACGAATTCTTCTGCAAGCTTATGGTGATTTGGGGTGACCTCTCTGCCAAAAAAGCAAAGTTCGGGTTCTCCATTGCCCTGAGTCATATCACCAAAAATCTGATCATATGTCCTGTTTTCTTTGATAATATACACTACGTGCTTAAAAACTGAACTTTCTCCCGGGCGCGTTGGCACAGGAACAACTTTTTCTTCCACATGTGTCAAGTTCAGTTGCTGATTGATTTTTGGCAATCGCATATTCGTGGCGGAACGGATTGTATATTCCTCTAAAGTTAGTTTGTCAGGAACAGGGATAAAAGAAACCGAACCGCGATGTTCATGGGAATTATACCCTTTTTCTGCTACTGATGAGGTTTCCTTTGCAGCATACTTCCAAATCCTATTTCTCACGTCATCATTTCCTTCATGACTTCCCCCGATGCCTTTTACATTAGCTACAAAGAGCTGATCTCCGGCTTTATTGAGAATCACTCCTCCGGGATACCATCCGGTGGGGATCAGTCCTGTGACTTTTCCTGTTGGGATATCTATCACCGCAATTGTATTATTTCCACCATTGGCCGCATACAATGTTTTGCCATCTGGCGAAATCGTAAGGGCATTTGGCGCACTTCCTAGTGGCAATTTATCCATGGGTTTTGTACTCAATTCTTCAATTACCTGATCTGTTTTTGTATCAATTACGGAAACAAAATCGCTGTTCGCATTGGCCACATACAAACGAGACTGATCAGGAGATAATACCATTCCTGATGGATGTAGGCCTGTCTCAATCTCCATGGTTACTTGGAGGGTGTTTATGTCAATAACCGAGACAGTTCCAGAAGAAGCAATGCCGGTCTTTGGATCAATGACTACCTGACTGCCAGAGGTATTTGCCGTTACATCATCATCCGTTCCCCGGCGTCCGCCCCAGTTGCTCACGTAGGCTTTGTCGCCAGCAAGCACTACTGTGTAAGGGGCAATCCCCACTGGAATTTGCTTTTCGACTTCGTTTGTTTTTAAGTTTAAGACAGCGACAGTATTGTTTCTGTTGAGGGTGATGTAAATTAATTCTTTGGTTTCGTCTATGGCCAATCCTCCTGGATATGCCCCTTCATTATCTTTTTCAGTGGGGCCTGGAAATAGAATTTCATCTGTCCAGCCAAATGTTCCGTCACTTTGCTTTTCGGCAGACCGAAGTCGTCCTCGGGTATTGGAAACCCATATTTTATTTCCACTGTCACCCCAGATTATTCCCGTAAAGGAATTTCCACCTTTAGGAATGCGAAGTGTTTGGGCGATCTCGCGAGTTGCAGGATTCATGAATAAGATATCATTCATGTTTTTTACTGCCAAAACGGTTTCATCTGGATTCAATGCTAAGTCAACAGGTCGGCCGGGAAATATTACAGATTGCCCAGCTGGGTCTATGCGCTGCGAAGTTGCTACGATATAAGAACCATCTTCCTGAAGTCCAACTTGCGAGGCGTCTATGGAATTATCAATGTTTCTTGAAAGGGCTTGATCGAGATAGGTTGCTTCGCTTTTTGACTTTTGATCACAACTGTTCAAAAGCATTGATACTAATATACAAGTGATAGATAGATGTAAATCAGAAAAAAGAAACTTTGAAATATTTGATGGAATTTGGATGCTTTTCATGGTTTTAATTATGGGTAAAGGTTTGCGGCTCTCTCAGATGTAAGCCTGTGTGAATATACTAATGCTACCTCAAGATTGAAATAATTGGTTGTATTAAATGGAAACTATTGTTGCCATTATATTAAGTTTTCTATTGATAATCTTCCCTTGAAATGATCCCTTCATCCATGAGGGCCTTGATCACGAGTTCTGTCATATCACTTTTGAAGGCAAATTCGTATCTGATATCAAGTACATAGGCTTTCAATCGCATTTTAAGATAACTGTTTTTTTCCTTTATTTCCTGAGCAAATAGGGCGACGATGGGTTTGTTGAGAAATACATATCGCGAAACCTGTGCACTTTCTATAGCTATTTTTCGAACTTTTTCGGTATCAATATCCAACGGCAGATAAATCTCAGCCACCACCTGACAGTTGGCCTCTCCGGTATTGGAGTTAGAAACGGGTTGGCTCATGATTTCAGAATTTGGCACACTTACCAAACTGTCATCGGCAGTTACGATACGTGTGGAACGCAGTCCAATTTCAGTAACTTCTCCATAGTGACTTCCAATCTCTATTTTGTCACCAACCTTGAAAGGCTGATCAAAAATAATCATGATACCACCAAAAATGTTTTTAATGATATCTTGTGCAGCAAACCCAACGGCAACACCGATGGAGGCTGAAAAAGCAATGATTGTAGTGAGTGATGGAGCAAATACCCCAACGACGATAAATGTGAGAGCAATAACCCAAGATAGAATACGGATAAGCGGGATCAAGCCTTTTAACGTAATTCGGTATTTGGTGCTTTTTTCAGCTAAGAATCTAATGAGGTGGCTTAAGATTTTAATACTGAAATATGTCATTAATAATATGACAACTGCCCAGAATATATTTCCTGAGGAAATAAATTCGTTGATTGATTCTAAAGGTTTAGTTTTTTCCAGTACTGTGGCATTTGATCTTGTAGAATCTGATATGGACAACGATGCAGCTATGGAATCTTTCGATACAGTGGCTGTAAATTTAAGTGAATCCTTGTGGTCTTGCCCGATAGCCGAAACTGTTGGAGCCAATAATTGGAGCGAGACTATAAAAAAAATAACAATGGCCTGTTTCATGTTCAATAGATCAAATTTTTGGCTTTAAGCATATTGATAGATTGGCGGTAGATGAGCGGATTCACCTCATACCAACCATTCCTTTCCACTAAAATCCCATCATCCAATAGCATGATGATCAATAAATGTAATTTATCCATTGGCTTTTTATAAACAGCAGACAAATGCTGGAGCGTAAGCCCGTCGTGCATGATGAGAATATATAGAACAAATACTTTTTCAGTGTTAAGAGTGTTGATAAATGAAAAATCTGGGGATTCAAAATTATTGATCTCTATGGATTCTTCAGTGATTTTATTGGTAGATAGCAGCCAATAGGTCAAAGCCAAAGATATGTTTCCTTTGGCGAAATCATTCAGTGTTTTGAAAAACTGATTCCGCAAATAATCTTGTTTTTCCACCGCATCCAATTTATTGAATTTGGAGCTTTCCAAATTCTTTTGAGCAGGATGAAAAATAATTTTATAACCACTAATGTTGTTTTTCTTCATGATGAGTTCTGTCAGTTCTCCATCACTGAATGCTGTCATTTTGATATGATAAGCAAAATAATTTGAAATCTCGATGGTATTATTCAAGTAGTCCCATGCATACATATTCGCAGTACACAACCAGAAAACATGGCGGTAGGTTTTAGAAATTAACTCAACCATCAAGTTGAGACTTTCGAATCCTTTTATCGTTCGCACATAATAGTTTTGGAGGTTTTCGATGACAATGATTTTA
>JAUHYU010000168.1 GCA_030426345.1 Bacteroidia bacterium | reverse complement strand
AATAGAGCACTACCGACAAAATCCCACCGCTCAAGTATTATGATCGCACAATTGAAATATCCTGTCGGCTTATTATCTGTTTTTTTATGGGTTGGGTTTGTGTGTGCCATCAGCTTTATGGAAGCTTGGCTCAAGTTTCGCGCGCCTGGGGTGACCATGCCGATCGGGTTGAGCATTGGTCGTCTGGTATTTAGTGTTTTGAACAAAATGGAATGGCTGTTTGCGATCGTCATTCTCATCAATATTATATGGAAGGGAGGGCTGTTTACTACGTTTCATATTTTCATCTGTGTCCCTATTATCATGCTATTGTTGCAAACTTTTTGGTTGCTTCCGGTGCTAGACATAAGGGCTGAAATGCATATTCAGGGTCAGGAGGTAGTGCAGTCAAATCTACACTTTTATTATGTAGGGATGGAATTGATCAAGGTAGTGTGTTTGGTTGTTTTAGGGCTTCGGTTTTTAAATACAATGGAATTTCAACAAAAAGTAAATTTATAAATAAAGTAAGTATGGAAAGTTTAGCAAATAATATCATTGGCGAGTTGGTAGCTGAGGACTACAAAACTGCCGCAGTATTCAAAAAATATGGCATCGATTTTTGTTGCCAAGGCAATAGGACCATTCAGGAGGCCTGTGAAAAAAAATCCATTGATTCCGGGGAGGTCATTAGGGATTTGGAAGCCGTGCAGACACAGTCCCAAAATACTGACACAGATTATAAATCATGGGATTTGGACCGTTTGGCAGATCACATACAGGTGAAGCATCATGGATATGTGGAAGCGGCGATTGGTCAGTTGAAGCCTTATGTAGATAAAATATGTAGCGTACATGGTGACAGGCACCCAGAATTATTGGAAATCCAGAAGGAGTTTTATGCCAGTGCAGGGGAATTGACTTCTCATATGAAAAAGGAAGAGTTTATACTTTTTCCATATATCAAGAATATGGTAAAAAATAATAAAGCCGCAAGTCCACAATTTGAAACTGTGGAAAATCCCATTGCCGCTATGATGATGGAGCATGACGTAGAGGGGGAACGCTTTAGGAAAATCGCCGAACTTACTGATAATTACATACCTCCACAAGATGCCTGTAATACCTATATGGTCACTTTTGCACTGCTAAAAGAGTTTGAGGAAGACTTGCATCTGCATATTCATTTGGAAAATAATATTCTATTTCCCAAGTCATTGGAAATGGAAAAGCAACTAACCGCTAATAGCAACTAGTTAAAATATTTTTTAATCTGTGCCCCGGTCAAAGAATTGAGTTTCTTAGAGGTTATATTCTTATGATCGGGGCTATTATAGTATTTTGACTCTCTATTGGATAAGAAAAGGGTCTGTTTTCCATGAAAATGAAATTTATTTTTAATCTTCCATATATAATAAACGAGCAAAAATGAAAAGAACAGAATATCTACAGCCATTGAGCCGAGAGCATCATCACGGGTTACTTTTATGTTGGAAGATACGTACAGGATTGAGCAAAAATGTGGAGATATCACGAATCAAAAAATACGCTGATTGGTTTTATGAAAATCACATTAAGGCTCATTTCGAAGCCGAGGAGAAGTATATTTTTCCTATTCTTGGTCCAGAAGATGAGATGGTTCAAGAAGCTATCGCATCTCATCGCAAACTGAAAGAGCTTTTTAACGGCACCAAAGATGTTGAGAATTCCTTGAAACAAATAGAAAAAGAATTGGAGGGCCATATCCGTTTTGAGGAGCGCATTCTTTTCAACAAAATACAAGAAGTTGCTTCCCCAGATCAGGTAAAGCTAATTGACGACTTACATACTGAGCACAAGTTTGAAGAGAATAGTGAAGACGAGTTTTGGAAGTAGTTTCGATTTAAAAACAGGGGCAGCTCTTTCAAAGCTAAATAAAAAAGATCTTAACAATCAGTTAAGATCTTTTTTTGTGCCTTGAAGTACAGGTTAATCTATCAATAATTGTTTCTTTAGTATTCAATGCTTGATTACTCTTATATTGGAAAGGAGAGCATTGATCGTGAGCTGCTCCTGTTCATTTTAAGGATAGATTATGCATCATTTATATTTATAAGACCTTGATGAATTGATTATATTGATGATCAACAAGACCAAAAAATATGACTACAAATAAAACACCCGGGGTATATATTGAAGAAATCCCTAGTTCCCCGAGGTCTATTGTCTCGGTAGATACGACTATTCCGGTATTCATTGGATTTACTGTAAGCCATGCAGATGGTAATAGCGATAACTTGCTTAATAAAGCATTGAAAATCCATTCGATTGCCGAGTTTGAACAATACTACGGAACTTCAACCTCACAACCTGTCCAACTTAAATTCACACAAAGGGTGTCTGCCAATACAGGAGAAACTTTGGATAGTTCTATTTCTTTATATGGGAGTCAACCAATATTGCCGACGTATTTCCTGTACTATTCCATCAAGTTGTACTTTGCCAATGGGGGAGGGCCTTGTTATGTTTTTTCTCTTGGTGCTTTCCCTGATTCTTTAGACACTGGAATTTTCACAAATGCTTTTTCGGTGATCCAGGATTTAGACGAGGTTTCATTAATTGCGTTTCCAGATGTGTGTAGATTCCCAAAAGAACAGTTTGGTGATATCGTAGATACCGCACTTTCACATTGTGAGCAATTACAAGATAGGTTTTTGGTAGTGGATGTATTGGATGCGGTAGAAGGAGGAAATGATAATATTGCCAAATTGACAACCAATTTTAGAGAAAAGATCTTTGCAGAGGCAAGATATCTAAAATTTGGAGCGGCACATTACCCTTATCTAAAATCCAACTTAAGTGTAATTACCCAAGAAGAAGATGTTATTGTTTCTGAGCATGTAGAAATTGTTGTGAACAGTGATGGCAGAGAATCGGTTAGAACAGGAAACTATCAAGGCTTGACACTAGATAATGCCGAAATAAGTATCCAAAATCCATTGGATCATTCCCGGCTATTGGCCTTTGCACAATCTCAAAGTGTGACCTTGCCGCCGAGTGGTGCCGTTTTAGGTGCCATCGTAAGAAACGATAATAGTAAAGGTGTCTGGAAGGCACCGGCAAACATCAGCCTTTCTAATGTTGAAAAGGCAGAAATATCCATGACCAATGAATTTCAGGAGGCATTAAATGTGGATGTGCAATCTGGTAAATCCATCAATGTCATTCGTCATTTTACAGGAAAAGGCATCATGATCTGGGGAGCGAGGACTCTTGCAGGAAATGACAACGAATGGAGGTATGTTCCTGTAATGAGGTTTTTCATCATGTTAAAGGAGTCCATCCAAAAGGGGACTTTGTTCGCAGTGTTTGAACCAAACGATCAGAACCTTTGGGTAAGACTTAAAGCAGTAGTGGAGAATTATCTGGTAACCCTATGGAGAGATGGGGCTTTAGCAGGCGCCAAGCCCGAGGATGCATTTTTTGTAAAAGTGGGCCTAGGAGAAACCATGACTGAAGATGACATTCTAAGTGATCGATTGATTATTCAAATAGGTTTTGCCCCGGTGCGACCTGCCGAATTCATAATATTTAGAATCATACATAAAGTTCAGAAACCTATTCCGGAAACTATACCGCCGCCACAAAGCAATGATCCGGCAACTGTGTCATTTACAGAAAAGATAAAGCAGTTATTTAGAAGGCTGTTTTCTTGGTTAGGGATTAATTAAAAGGTATTTATGGTATTTTATCTAACATATTATTACTGCGATTTTATGTTAGA
>JAUHYU010000093.1 GCA_030426345.1 Bacteroidia bacterium | reverse complement strand
CGCTTTACCTTTTACTGACAGACCTAAATGACCCGTGGAAAGTCATCAAAAAGCCATCGGGACATTTCATCGAGCCGCTTAAGGCCGAGCGGGTAGGGGATGTTTCCAATGTCACTTTCAGCAATGGATGGATATTGGATGATGATGGCACTGTATTTATCTACTATGCGTCGTCAGATACGCGGATGCACGTGGCGACTACAACTATAGAGAAATTATTGGATTATGTGTGGAATACACCGGAGGACGCCGGACGAACCGAGCTTTGCGCAGCTCAGCGGAAAGCTTTGGTTGATAGCAATTTGGAGATACTGAAGGAGCAGTTTCCGGGTGTGGATTATTGAAGGTATGTGTTATTTGTTAACGACAATTGTGAATCTAGTAAAATGAATCAAACCATGAAACAATTTACAGTCTTTGATGAATTAAACAATGATTTTTTGGAATTGAACAATGAGTTGAATAATGAAATCAATTTAATTACTGATCTCCTTCATGAAAATGATAATTCAACTTGGCGAAGACTTTACATTAAAAGTGTATTTTCAAATATAGATGCGCATTTGTCATTTATGAAAGCACATATAGCTAAGGTTGGTGATATAGATCATTTAGGGTTATCAGCGGAAGAAGAAGAAAGAATATTTGGAAAAAAATCAGGGACTAAAAGAAATAAACCAAAAAGGGTTACTCCTTTCAAAGAGAATATCTTTTTTGCCCTTGAATTGTATTCACAAATAAATTATGCATTTATTAGCTTGGATAGGCAATCATCTGAATGGCGCAACATGGGAACGGCTATTGAAATAAGAAATAGAATAACGCATCCTTCACGAAGCAGTGATATTGGAGTTTCAAAAAGTGAATTGGATATTTGTAAAAATGCTTATTCAGATTTTTATTCAACTGTATTTGAGATTCATAAAGCCAATGTGATTGCTTTAAATAACTTATCCAATTCACTTTCTAAACAAATAGGTATAAAATAAAAGGCAGCCCTTTCTTAGATGAAACATCGATGGATTTTAGATGCTTTTTTTCATCTAAACACTGCCCACCTATGAAGGTATTGAATAGTTTTTTTAGATTTCTGTAAACAAAATATTCCTGAAATCAATGTGCATCTCCCTGCCTTTAGGTAATTGTAAACCGACTGGCCCTTTGTCTATGGCAGTTTCTGAATCGTATGTCAATACTTTTTCGCCGTTTAGCCAAATGGTATAAACACTCACCTGAGCCTTAACTTTCATCGTATTCCAGTCGTCCAGTTTCAATAGTTCTTCGACATTGCTGGCTTCGGCAACATATCCCTTTCCAGGGCTGTAAAGGGCCCCTGTCAAGTCCCTTTTCAAAGAACCAGATTCCCCGATCTGGATTTCCTGTTTGTCTGTGCGCAAAAATATGCCTGAATCTACCGTTCCCGCACCAAACTTAAAGTCAAGCTGAACTATAAAATCCTCGTATTCTCCATCGGCCCAGAGGATTGATCCCTTTTTGTCAGGCCCGCTTTTGACTGTTAAAATACCTTTATTTGCTGTCCACCAGATGTTTCCGTCGGGAGCTTTCCAGCCATCTAGATTTTTTCCATTAAATATTTTATGGAGTTTAGGCCCTTTTTTCTTGATAGTAAAGCCTGAAAACATGATGAGCGCACACAGGCCAAAAACGAAGAACGAGCGATTAATTTTCATAACACTTGGTTTTAGGGTTAATATATGCAAAGGTTTATAAATTGACCAATGCCACCATTGCGGGTTCCTGAGAAGAATCCACTGTGAAATTTCAGCCCTTCCTCATGACGGAACAGTTCATTTAGATGAGGCATTCATGGATTTTAGATGCTTTTTTTGACCCAAATACATGCCTCACCTATGAAGGTCTCAGAAAGATATTTTATAATTCGGCAAATAGAATATTTTTAAAATCGATGCGCATATCCCTGCCCGGGTGCAGTTGCAGGCCAATCGGCCCTTTTTCTATTGCGGTATCCGAATCGTATGTCAATACTTTTTCGCCGTTTAACCATATCGTATAAACGCTGCCCTTAGCTTCCACTTTCATTGTATTCCAAGCTGTCATTTTTAACAGTTTTTGGACATTACTGGCTTCTACAGGATATCCCTTGCCAGGAATATATGGAGATCCGGTTAAATCCCTTTTCAAAGAACCAGACTCTCCGATTTGGATTTGTTGTTTGTCTGTCCGTAAGAATATGCCTGAATCAATAGTACCTTCGCCAAATTTAAAGTCAACCTGAATGATAAAATCCTCATATTCTCCATTAGTCCAAAGGATTGATCCTTTTTTGTCAGGCCCACTTTTAGCTGTCAAAATCCCTTTATTTGCTGTCCACCAGATGTTTCCGTCGGGAGCTTTCCAGCCATCCAGATTTTTTCCATTGAATATTTTATGGAGTTTAGGCCTTTTTTTCTTTATCGTAAAGCCTGAACACATGATAAGCGCACAAAGACCAAAAACAAAATACAAGCGATTCATTTTCATGATTATTGGGGTTTTGGTTTAAAATAGAATGTTGAATATAACAATCGCTTTTTTATTGTCCATATGGAAAATAGAGAATTTACATTCCGATTAGTTTCGATAGGGAGAATTATGCAAATACAAATTTACTTATCCACTAACTAACTCCGGATGGTTGTTTTGGATGAGTTCGAAGATATCATCATCAAATTGCGCCAGATAAAGCGTCTTTGCTTCAGCAAGATTTTCAATATCAATGCCTTTCGCTCCCCTAAAATCCGCTTTGTACAGATTGGCATTGGTAAAATCCGACCCGGTAAGGTATGCATCGCGCAGATTTGCTTCCATCAAAAAAGCATTTTCAAAATTAGCCTTGATCAGAAATGCTTTTTCAAAATCTGCTTTGATCAAATAACTGTCTTTAAAAATAGCCCCATTTGCGTAAGATTTGCGCAAGAGCGTTTGGTTCATATGGCAATTTTCAAAATTCGTTTGATTCAGCCTGGCACCTTCCAGGTTTGCATTGATCAACACAGAGTTAAAAAGATTTGCATAGTTAAGGTTGGCACCAATCAATTTGACATGGTTTAGGTTTGTTTTTACCAAGTATGAGTGGGCCAAGTCGATGTCGTACAGTTTATGGCGGTTTAGTCTTTTTATATTTCCAACTGTTCTGAATGCTGCTTCTTCAGATTCCCAAAGTCTAAAATCGTCTATTTCTTCCCTGTAGGCACGAATTCTAGACCGCTTTTCTCCTGTTTTATTCAGCCAGAAAATCAATATCCCGATCACCGCAATGTCGAATACCATGCCGTGCGCTTCCGCCATTACTTGCCCAAAAAATCCATGGAAATTCTCCTGATAATAAGGGAGGCTAATTGAGACCACTACAACGGCCGTGACCACCAATACTATGGTAGAGGTAAGCAGGGGTTTTTCAGATATAGAATATATCCTTTTGTCTATCTCATTAAACCACTCCTTAGATTTCATAGCTATAAAGTAAATTCAGGTACTTTATGTCAAATTTAGGTTTTTTATCTTTTTGCCAAGGGTTTCGCTGATCTTAATATAAGATTCAACAGTCCAGCCTCCTACATGCGGTGTAAAGAGTACATTTTCCATGGTGGATAATTCTGCCATCAGAGCATCCTGAGATTCAGTTAGTTTAGCCATCTTTTCGTTTTCCAATACATCGAGTCCTGCAGCTATGATTTTCCCGGATTTTAGGAATTTGACCAAAGATTGTAGTGGTATTATTTCTCCTCGAGAGGTGTTGATGAGAATGATGTTCTTATGAAATTTTTCTATAAAATCATCATTTACATAAAACTTGGTATCAGGTGTCAATGGAACGTGAAAACTTACGATGTCCGCACGTTCCTGAAATTCTTCAAGAGATACTTCTTCCACCAAATCGCTTCCATATCCTTTTTTGTACTTGTCGTAAGCGATTACATTGCAGCCAAACCCCGTCAGTCTTTTGGATACAGCCTCGCCCATAAATCCATATCCGATAATGCCAAATGTGCGGTGTTTCAGTTCAACACCACGGTTTCCTTCACGGTCCCAAATCCTTTGACGAACTTCTATGTCGGATTTTCTCATGTGATTTATCAGATTCAAGAGCATGCCCAGTACATGCTCGGCAACAGCATCACGATTACCTTCTGGAGCATTGAGCAACGCAATGTTTTGGGATTTAGCAAATTCCATATCCACTTGATCCATGCCTGCGCCGGATCGCCCAAGAAATTTCAGGTTTTTCCCTGCAGCGATCAATTCTCTGTCTGCCGGGGTTTTGCTCCTGATGATTATTCCTGTGTAATTTTCCAGGGTATCCAAAATACCCTGACGGTCAATTTTTGGTTTGTAATGTACTTCATATCCAATATCCTCCAACATCGGGATAATGCATTCATGGATGGTTTCGGTGATTAGTATTTTAGGTCTCATAATGGAATTTTGTCGCGTTGAAAGATTATATGCTTTAGATTAGAAACTATATAAGATATGCGCAACTGTGAAATAAACAGCCAGCCCAATCAAATCTATAGTTGTAGTTATAAATGGCCCGGAAGCCAAAGCTGGGTTAAACCCCACTTTATTCAAGAATATTGGTATGAATGTTCCAAGGGTTGAGGCTAGCATCACTACGGTGAATAATGCCACACCAACTACAAAGGAAAGTTTTGGGCCATATAAAAAAAAGACAAATATATAAACCAATCCGGCCAGAATGATTCCGTTTAACATGGCAACTAAAAGTGTTTTTATCAGCTTTTGCCAGATGCTTGATTCAAATATAGAAACGGATGCAAGGCTTTGTACCACTAATGCGGAAGATTGTATGCCCACGTTTCCCCCTGTAGCAATGATCAATGGGATGAAAAAAGCCAAAGAAGCAACCTGCTCCAGGTCTTTCTGAAAAACACCAATGAATCTAGCGCCGACCAGACCTCCAATCAAACCTATAACTAGCCAGGGAAGACGTGCTCTTGAAAGCATCCAGACACTGTCGTTGACTTCCACATCTTCAGATATACCAGCCATTAAATTCCGCTCCTGATCTGCGAGCTCGGTGATTACATCAATGATATCATCAACGGTGATTCTTCCTACCAGCTTCCCTTGTACGTTGATCACTGGAGCAGATTCCAGATCATATTTTTGCATCAGGTCTGCAATCTCTTCTTCCTTTTGATAGGTGTAAACAGAGATGATTTTTTCACTATAAATATCCGCTATTTTAGTTGATGATTTTGCCAGTACAATATCCTTTAGCGAGACCCTGCCAAGAAGTTTGTTCTGATCATCTACTACATACACAGAATAGATTTTCTGAACGTATTCTGCCTGTCTTCTGATTTCCTCGATGCATTGTACCACGTTCCAATTATGATTGGCCTTTATCAATTCTTTGGCCATAAGCCCACCTGCGCAATCTTCATCATAGCGAAGCAATTCTATGATGTTCATGGATTTTTCAGGGTTTTGGATGTTGGCAATAACCTCTTCCCTCACCTTTACAGGTAAATCCATGAGGATATCGGCCGCATCGTCAGTTTCTATTTCTTCTATGAATTCCGAAATTTCTTCGGGTGAAAATATACTTAGAAATTTAACACGCGTATCCTCATCCAGATCTTCGATCACATCCGAGGCTACTTCTTTTTCCAAGAGTTCCAACACATATTTGGATTGTTCGGCGTTAAACTCTTCAAGCAGCGCAGAAATATCTTCGTGCCTCACTGAATCAAGGCTTTCACGAATGAAATCAGCATGCTGATTTTCGATAGCTTCGAGAATGCTATCGAGATATTCCTGAGTAAGTTCGAATGAAGCTATTTTTCCCAATGTTGAATTTTTTGAGTCAAATTTATGAAGTCATCTACTGAAAGCTGTTCTGCCCTTTTGTCGAACACGCTTTCCTGAGTTAATTCAGCTGGCAAAATTATTGGTTTTAACGCGTTGCGCAAGGTCTTTCGTCGATTTTGGAACCCTTGTTTTACAACTTTTTTAAATAGGGCCTCATCGCAATTTAAAGTCATATTAGTTTTTCGCTTTAGCCTGATAACAGCAGAATTGACTTTTGGTGGAGGAATAAATACTCCGGGAGGTACTTTGAACAACATTTCCCTCTCATAGAAAGCACCGATCAAAACACTCAAAATTCCATAGGTTTTATTGCCGTGAGGAGAGCAAATTCGATCTGCTACTTCCTTTTGGATCATGCACACTACTTCTTTTACTTGGTTTCTCTGCTCGATAACCTTGAAGAAAATTTGGCTGGAAATATTATATGGGAAATTGCCTATGATAGAAAGCTCATCAGACGCTATTTCTTCTAAAGGCAATTTTAAAAAATCACCTTCTATTATCCGCAAGTTTGGAGCTTTAATATTTTCACGCAAATAGGCTATGGACTCTCTGTCTATTTCTATTAAAATAACCTCTCGGAAAGGTTTCTCTATTAAATAATTGGTGAGTACACCTGTGCCAGGGCCAATTTCTAAAATGGTGTCTTTGCTATCTATAGACGATATAGCATTCACTATTTTTTGAGCGATATTCTGATCTTTCAGAAAATGCTGTCCTAAAAACTTCTTTGGCCTTACTCCATGCATAGTAAATTTCCATTAAATTGCAGGCGCAAAATGCAGATAATTCTTTAAATAAAATTCAATAATATAGATAATCCCGGCAGATCGTTATGGAAGTAGCACATAAGAAAGCAAAAACAGATAAACCGATAATAGGAATCACAGTAGGGGATATCAATGGGGTAGGACCAGAGGTTATTATCAAGGCCTTGGCAGATTCTCGTATTTTGAACTATATCACTCCGGTTATCTTTGGCTCCACCAAAGTTTTGTCATTTTATCGCAAGATGCTCAAGATGGAGGATTTTAATTATACCCAAATAAAGTCCATAAATGACTTAAACCCACACAAGGTAAACGTACTGAATTGTTGGCAGGAAATGGTGGAAATAAAAGTAGGACAGATAACCAACGAAGCTGGCAATTGCGCCTATCTGGCTCTGCGCGAAGCAGTAGATCATCTGAAAGATGATAAAATAGATGCAATAGTAACGGCACCGATCAATAAAAAAAATATTCAAAGGGAGGATTTTAAATTTGTTGGGCACACCGATTTCATATCTGAAGAATTGGGAGTGAAGGACAATTTGATGCTCATGGTTACGGATAATCTACGTATTGGAGTAGCGACCGCTCATATCCCCGTCGCAGAAGTGAGCCAACAACTTACGACAGGTGTGGTGGAGAAAAAGCTTGATATTTTAATTAAAACGCTTAAAAAGGATTTTGGCATTAGAAAACCAAAAGTAGCACTGCTCGGGCTGAACCCCCATGCAGGAGAAGAGGGGCTTCTAGGAAAGGAAGAAGTGGATATTTTGAATCCAATTATAGCAAGATATAGAGATAAAGGACATTTAGTTTTTGGTGCTTTTCCGGCGGATGGATTTTTTGGCACTTTGCAGTATCAAAAGTACGATGGGGTTTTGGCCATGTACCACGATCAGGGATTGATACCATTCAAAATGCTGGGATTTGAGAATGGTGTGAATTATACCGCCGGTATACCTAAAGTAAGGACATCGCCAGATCATGGAACGGCTTACGATATCGCAGGGAAAGGCATTGCAAGCGAGGTGTCTATGCGAGAAGCACTTTATTTAGCGGCAGATACCATTAAAATTAGAAATTCTGCTATCGTTCCTGAGTAAATTTATTTAGTGCAACTTTTCTTTATAATTTAATATAATAATTTTACCTTTGCGGTCTAAAAATTGGGGAGGAATGAAATTGCTCAAAAATTACGATATAGATATATCAGAATTGAATTTGGGGCAGCATGAATTTCACTTTCAGGTTGACGATAAGTTCTTTGAATTATTTGATTACAGTTTGTTAGATCATGGAAATCTATTCGTGCATGTATTGCTCGATAAGAAAATATCATTTATTTCCATGAATTTTAGTGTTTCGGGAGACATCGAATTGGTGTGTGACCGGAGTTTGGATCAGTTTGAGTACCATTTGGAAGGGGAACATGAGATGGTGCTGAAATATGGAGAAGAGGCTCAGGAACTTTCTGATGAGGCAGATATGATTCCATATAACACGCAACGCATCAACGTGGCAAAGTATATTTATGAGTTTATAAGTGTTGATATTCCCATGAAAAAACTGCATCCACGATTTAGCGATGAAACTGTTGAAGATCAAATAATCTATTCATCTTCGGATGGATTGGAAGAAACAACAACCACAGACCCAAGGTGGAGCGAATTAAAAAAATTAAAGAAAAAAGAATAATAATTAAGCTATGGCACATCCTAAAAGGAAAATCTCAAGAACAAGAAGAGACAAGCGAAGAACTCATTATAAATTGACTGAAAAGAATTTGGTGGTTTGTCCTACTACTGGTGAGCATCACATGCCACACAGGGCATTTTGGTACGAAGGGAAACTGTACTACAAAGGCAAAGTGGTAATGGAGAAAGAAGTATTGGCTTAATTTAGGCTAATAATATTAATCATACAGGGAACGGGAGTTCCCTTTTTCGTTTGACGTAAATCATTAAGAGTCGATTCCTATACAGTGGATAATTATTCTTTTAATTTGATAAAAAACAGAATATCAATTGATTTACTGCAAACACATTTTTATTTCCATATTAGATTTTTAAATTTAGATGCAAAATTAGATTATGGCTTCTACGGCAGATTTTAAGAATGGCTTGTGCATTGAGTATAATAATGATTTATATATAATTGTTGAATTTCAACATGTAAAACCCGGTAAAGGAAGTGCTTTTGTCCGAACCAAGTTAAAAAGCCTGAAAAGCGGCAAGGTGATTGACAATACTTTCAATTCTGGGGTAAAAATAACTACTGCGCGAATCGAAAGACGCCCTCATCAATTTTTATATAAAGATGATTTGGGCTATCATTTCATGGATTCTACCACGTTTGAACAAGTAGGTTTACAAGAGGAGCTGATTGAGGGGTACGCTTTTTTGAAAGAAGGACAGGGGGTTGATGTATTGTACCACGCGGAAACAGAAACCGCTCTAAGTGTTGAGCTACCTTCATTTGTGGAATTAAAGATTACTTATACCGAGCCCGGAATTAAAGGAGATACCGCTACCAATACAACTAAAGCCGCAACACTTGAATCAGGGGCAACTATTCAAGTTCCTTTGTTCATCGACCAAGATGAAGTAATAAAAGTTGATACAAGAACCGCATCTTATTCTGAAAGAGTAAAATAATATTATGAAAGCAAAAGAAATTAGAGATCTCATTGATTTTATTTCAAATTCCGGTTTGGACGAAGTTAATATTGAGACGGAGGAATTTAAAATATCAGTTAAGAAAAATTCTCCGGTGATCAATACCGTTGTAGAAGCAGCGAATACTGCAATTCCTGCAGTACCACAAGCAACAGAAGTACCAGTTGCTGTGTCTACACCACCACAGGCTAAAGTAGAAACTAGCAACCATATTGAAATCAAGTCGCCGATGATTGGGACTTTTTACAATACCCCAAGCCCTGATGCCGAAGCTTTTGTAAATATTGGCGATTCAGTTAAGGTCGGTCAGACAGTTTGTATTATTGAGGCAATGAAATTGTTCAATGAGATTGAATCTGAATATTCCGGAAAAATTGTAAAGATATTGGTTGAGAATGCATCTCCCGTAGAGTTTGACCAACCTTTGTTTCTGATTGATCCTTCTTAATCATTTAACCAGCGAATTAGCCAGTGTTTAAAAAAATATTAGTTGCCAATCGGGGAGAAATCGCTCTGCGTATCATTAGGACATGTCGCGAGATGGGTATCCCTACTGTTGCTGTTTATTCTACTGCAGATCGAGATAGCTTGCATATTAGATTTGCTGATGAGGCAGTTTGTATAGGGCCTGCACCTAGTAGCATGTCTTATCTCAGTATTCCCAATATAATAGCCGCAGCCGAAATTACCAATGCAGATGCTATTCATCCCGGCTATGGATTCTTAGCAGAAAATGCGGAATTCTCTAGAGTTTGTGAAGAAAATAATATCAAATTGATCGGCCCATCTCCAGAGATGATCAATAAAATGGGCGACAAAGCAACAGCTAAAGAGACCATGAAAAAGGCTGGTGTTCCAACTGTTCCCGGTTCGGGAGGGCTACTTGAAAGTATAGAAGAAGGAAAAAGACTTGCCAAAAAAGTTGGCTATCCGATCATACTAAAGGCAACTGCCGGAGGTGGAGGAAAAGGTATGAGGGTGGTGAATTCCGAAGATGAATTTAAGGCTGCTTGGGATGCTGCTAAAATGGAATCTGGAGCGGCATTTGGCAACGAAGGTTTATATCTAGAAAAATTTGTTCTTGATCCACGTCACGTGGAAATCCAAATTATTGGAGATCAATACGGAAACGTTTGCCATTTGTCGGAAAGGGATTGCTCGATTCAAAGAAGGCATCAAAAGCTTGTAGAAGAAACTCCATCTCCAGTGGTAAATAAAGCCTTGCGTGATAAAATGGGGGAAGCTGCCATAAAAGGTGGAGAAGCTATAAAATATGAAGGTGCTGGAACGGTTGAGTTTTTGGTGGATAAAAACGGGGATTTCTATTTCATGGAAATGAATACAAGAATCCAGGTAGAGCATCCTATTACAGAACAGGTTACAAATTTTGACTTGATCAAAGAGCAGATCAAAGTGGCCGCTGGGGAGAAGATTTCCGGAAAGAACTATTATCCGCAATTGTTTTCCATGGAATGTCGTATAAATGCCGAAGACCCAGGGAAAGACTTTAGACCATCTCCAGGCAAAATTACCTCTTTGAATTTTCCTGGAGGTCAAGGAGTGCGGATTGACAGCCATGTATATGCCGGCTATACCATTCCTCCCAACTATGATAGCATGATCGCCAAGTTAATCGTAACTGCGCAGTCGAGAGAGGAATGTGTCGTCAGGATGAGCCGTGCTTTGGATGAATTTATCATTGAAGGGGTAAAAACTACTATTCCATTTCATAAAAAATTGATGCAGGATAAAACCTTCAATTCAGGAAATTACACAACTAAATTTTTAGAAACGTTTGACTTTAGCGATTTATAAAGTAGGCCACTTTTTATGACACAGCAAGAGTTTGTAAGTTCTATTAATCAAGGCAACCCACCGGAAGGGTTGTCTGTTTATTTGCAGGCTTTATGGGAAGATGCAAAAGGCAATTGGGATAAAGCTCATGATTTGGCGCAAGACGCCAATGATAAAAACGGGGATAGAATCCATGCCTATCTTCATAGAAAAGAGGGGGATAAATCCAATGCAAATTATTGGTATTCACGTGCGGGAGAAAAAATGCCTAACGTTTCGCTGGAAGAAGAATGGAGCGAACTGGTAACCCGTTTTTTATAGCCGCAAATTACAGCACTTTAGCAAAGTCCAATTTTTGTTTCATTATTTTTTTGATTTTATATTTGATCATTTTTTTCAATAGAAGGAAATTTGGGTAAAAATGTTTTAATTAGGTACTAATTGCCTAAAACCACACTACCCATGTCAAAACGATCCATAATTATTCTTTCTATTGTTGCGGTCATTCTTACGGTTGTCGTTCTCAGTTTTACTAGTTTGAATAATTATTTACAGGAGAAAATAAAAACTCGCTTAGACTCCTACATCAATTCTTCCGAAAAAGGGCTGTATCATTATAGCTATGAATCCATCAATATTCATGTCTTGGAGCGAAGGGTGAGTATCGGTGGGGTTAGGATAGAGCCAAAGAAGATTGCCCTGGATAGTATAGAAGACGATAAATTGCGGGCATTGGTGTCGGTGGAGATAGGTGAGGTAGCGCTGCACGATTTGTTTATTTATCCGCTTTTGGCCAACAATACGATAGAAGTAGAGGATATTCAAATATCTGATACGCACCTGCATTATATTTTTGACAGAGAAGTAGAGCCTAAGCCTTCGACTTTTATGATCAGTAATTTATTTTCAGATAAATTAAAAGGTGCATTAATCCATGATTTTGAATTGAAAAACGCCTCCGTTTCCATGAGTGACGGCGAGCTTTCTGACTCTGTCTACCTCCGCATCGACTCAGTGGATATCAGTATCAATGAGATTCTGATGGACGAATCGACAGTTCAAAACCAGCAGCCTTTTGATTATGGAAGCATCAAAGTATTGGCAAGAAAATTCAGTGGGGATTTTATAAAAAATTATAGTGTGTCGTCAGGGCCGATATTGATTAGTTCGGAGGATTCTACTGTCAAAATTATCGATTTGAAATTTGCTCCAACCACGATCATGAAATCTGATATGGAAAAGCAATTTGCACGAGCTGTGTTTCAAATTGGTGTTAAAGAGTTGTTGCTGTCTTCTATCAATATCTCTAGCTGGGATGAATTGGGGGCTTTAGAAATCAATAAAATATCTATTTCTGAGCCACTCTTTCAGATTAGTGTGGATAAAAAGTGGCCAAAACCCATGAACGAAAAACCACTTCCATCTACTAGTATTCGAAGCATTCCCATTCCTTTGATCATCGATACTATTGACATTAAACAGGGAAATGTGCGCTTTCAACAGATTGGTGATGTGGATAAACCAACTTTGAAATTGAAATTTGGGCAGATAAACAGCAAGCTGACCAATATAACCAACGATTCGTTGCTCTTGGAAAAAAATGCTAGGCTCGCCTTCAATGCCAGCACGATGTTCATGGATTCCGCACGATTGAACTTGCAAATTGTCTTTAATTTGTTGGCACCAGATGACGCATATCATGTGAATGTAAAAATGGATGAAATGCCATTTTCTGTGGTCAATCAAATTTTAGAAGATCAGGCAAACGTTCAGATTGATGGGAAAGTGAATAATTTGAAAGCTGAATTTGAAGCCAACAAACACAACGCCAAAGGTATTTTGGATCTTGACTATTCTGACCTGAAGTTAAAAATGCACAAAACAAAAGTAACCGAATCCGGCACCAAAGTGAAAAGTAGTTGGCTGTTGAATACGATGATAAACCCTATTTTGCGGACGAATAACAACATTGATCAACCCAACTTCAAGCAGGGGGAAATCTCCTACGATAGGCCGTTGGATATTGCATTTTTTGGAATGATTTGGCACAGTACCAAAACAGGGCTCATGAGTACGCTCTTGCCAGGTAAAGGACAAAAAACGGAAACTACCGAAAGCAATAAAAAGGAAGAAGTGAAGAAAACACAAAAAAAACACAAAAAAAAACAATCCTGATAAGCCGATTGGATTTTATGTGGTTATGAAGTTTCTAATCACCATTCATATGCTTTGATCGCGTAAAAAATCTTTTGATATTATTGGTATTAAGCGCGTATTTTTCCGTTCCAGAATCTCCAATCAGAAATGCCCAGGGTTTTAGTGCTTCTACTTTTTCACAAATAATACGAATAGAGGCGATCAAAGGCACCATGATAAACATGCCGGGTACGCCCCAAACAATTCCACCGATGAGCACGCTGAGAATAATAAAAAAGGGATTAACCTTGACAAGGCCTCCTGTGATATTTGGAGTTAGAATGTTGTTTTCAGAAAACTGAATAATCACAAATAATATCACCACGCCAACCGCAGTGCCAGGACCATCTCCGGTAAGCAGAGCCATGACCAAAGGAAAAGAAAACCCAATGATGGTTCCGAAATAAGGAATAAAATTGCATATAGCAGAAATCAAGCCCAATAAAAGCCAATATTTTACCCCAACAATGTAGAGACCAAGAGAATTGGCAACGCACAAGATGAGCACCACTATGAATATCCCGCCCATATATTTTTTCATCACTACGGAAATCTCTTTAATGATCTCGTCGGTCTTTTGATGCCCTTTTTCTGGCAGTAGCATAAGGATAAACTGGCGGTATTTATTGCGGTAATACAGCAAAAAGAAAATATAAACCGGCATAATGAATATCGTGAATATTGTCTGTGCTGTAGCAGTCAATACGGTATCAAGGTTATCAATGCTAGCTTGGAATATTTCAGAAACATTCTTCTTTAACCCTGACTGCTGTGCATCAGATACCAATCCAAATTGGGTTTCCAATTGGGTAAATACTGCATCAATATTTTTTACGGCTTGTGATTCTAGCGCTGGCAAATCTTTTAGCAAAAACTTCAATTGGGTATATATAAAGAAGATTGTGCCGTAAACTATGATAATCCCAATCACAATACTGAGTAAAATTCCTGGTATTCGAGGAATGGATCGAGTCTCAAAAAATTTGGCGACCGGATAGAGAAGATATGCAAATAAAATTCCCAAGAATATTGGGTATAAAAAATTTTTGAACTCACTTAAAAAAGTATAGAGTAATAAGAAAAAGAGCATTAAGATCACCATTCGTGTTACGATGTTAAATGAGATCTTTTTTGTGTATGCCATGTGAGTATTCTGTGTTTATCGTTTAAATAATTTGTATAAAATGCCCGTTAAATCCATGCCTGTGTACGGGTTTTTACCCGCCTATAACGGACATAGATTCTTCAATAGGATTTAGTTGCCCTCTGAGCTTTTCTGCTTCAAATCCATCTTTCGCCCGTTGTTGAATTACGTCTATGATTTGTGTTTTTATTTCACTGTCATTACACCCTTCTCGCATCAATTTCTTTAAATTCAATACGTTATGCCCATACAAGCAATTGCGCATCTCTCCCGTTGATGTTATACGTATCCGGTCGCATGTTCCACAAAACGTTCTGCTATGAGCCGCAATGATTCCAACATTACCACTTGCGCCATCGAAAGTATAATTAGCCGATGTGGAATTTTCAGGAGCCGTTATTTTACGAAAATTTATAAAATGGCTTTCAAGTTGCTTATGGATTTTTTGATGATTCCAGGTATTGAGTTTTTTAGATTTTCCTGAGCCGTTGAAAGGCATTTCCTCAATAAACCGAACAGAAACAGGATGCATCCTGGCTAGATTTGCTAAGTCCAAAATTTCATGGTCATTGATGCCTTCCATGATTACTGCATTGATTTTTACCTGAAAACCATCTGCCAGCAATTGGTAAAAAGTATCCATCACTGTGGTAAAAACATCGCGCCTGGTGATTTTTTTGAAATTTTGTTCATCAATGGAATCCAGACTTAAATTGATTTGATGGATTCCCAAAGCTTTTAGCTGTGGTAAGAATGCTTTTGTTAGAATTCCGTTGGTCGTAATACTGATTTTATTGAGCAATGGGTTTTTAGATAATTTTTCAAGAAAGTGTATTAAATCCTTGCGTACAAACGGCTCTCCCCCTGTGATCCGAATTTTATTTACACCCATCCCAGAATAAATATCCGTGATCCGCAACATCTCTTCGTAGCTGAGTAATTGATTTTTTGGTAGAAAATGCATACCCTCTTCCGGCATGCAATAGAAGCATCTGAGGTTGCAGCGATCTGTCACAGACAGCCGGAGATACTTGATCGGTCTGTCAAAATTATCCTTTAGTTGCATGGTTTTCTTCTATATTTTTCATCCTCCTTGGCTGTAAATCCTCTTCAACCACCAGCATTAAATTTCCTGTATCTGTGTTAATCACTTCTCTTATCCCAATCTGATTAGAATTAACCCAATCGGATACTTTATTAGTTGGGATATTAATTGAAATTGAATTTTCACCAAAATTAACATGACATATTTCCACGCCTTCAGTTAAATTTATGTCAAATTTAAATAGATTTTGGTCTGATATTTTTATGGTTTCTTGAATGGAATTTTCACGGTTTAGCATGTCTATCTCCAAGGAGGACAACCTGACTTTTACCGATTCTTTTTCCAAACGCAGCTTCATGTTCAAATATAATCTGTTCTATCAAATAAATGTTTATATATCTTGTCACAATCCTTAATTTTGAGGATATAAACTTATGGAAGTACATTTATTATTATTTGGAATTACAAAGGACTTGGTCGGCAAACAAAAGTTGAAACTTGTGTTGCCGGAGTCGACTACTGTTGCAGATTTTAAAAAGATTCTTCGGGAAAAACACCCGGAACTCCATGAAATAGAATCTATTTCTATTGCAGTAAATAGTGAATACGCCTCCGATGCACACCTTATCAACCATAATGATGAAATTGCTCTAATCCCACCAGTGAGTGGTGGATAATGATATGATAAAATTAGATAAAAACCCATTGAATGTTGCTAAGGCCATAGATCATGTAAGAGATGGCTCTGTTGGTGGGATTGATGTTTTTATCGGTACAGTGCGAGACGCGACAAAGGGAAAAAAGGTAGTTGCGTTAGAATTTGAAGCCTATGAAAAAATGGCTATTTCAGAATTTGAAAAAATTGTACAGCAGGCCAACAAGCTATGGACTATCCGTAAAGTAGCTATTTTCCATGCTTTGGGTAGAAAGGAAATCGGTGAATTGGCGGTTGTGATTGCAGTCTCGGCTCCTCATCGGGATGCTGCATTTAAAGCATGTCGATACATCATCGATACTTTAAAGCAAACTGTACCCATCTGGAAAAAAGAAATATTTGAAGATGGCGAGGTTTGGGTAGCTGCTCACCCGTAATTGTTATTGTAGGTATATCAGTAGTACCCTTCCGGTTTTTATTTTATAAAACCTACTTGATCCGGAATGTATTTCCAATCAATTTATTTTTTAAAATCATGGTTTTTTAACCGCTTTCAGGTTATTAAATTACCCTGAGGTATATCTAGTTTAGATTAAGCCTCCAGTCTCAACAGCTCTAATAAATTTCGTGACCAGTAATAGCTAATTATATTAGTAATATGTATTGCTAATATAATTAGCTATTACTAATATTGTTGGTAAATGGAGCGGGTAATAATACACATGGATTTAGACACCTTTTTTGTGTCATGCGAGCGCTTGATGGACAGTAGTCTCATAGACAAGCCAGTACTTATTGGCGGTACTTCTGACAGAGGTGTGGTGGCTTCGTGTAGCTATGAGGCAAGAATGTTTGGTATTCATTCGGCCATGCCAATGAAGCTGGCCCGGCAGCTTTGTCCCGAGGCCATCATCATCCGGGGAAATGCGGGTAGTTATACCAAAAAGTCAGAAGAAGTTACACATATCATTCGGGAGAGTGTGCCGATATATGAAAAGACCTCGATTGATGAGTTTTATATTGATATGACAGGCGTAGACAGGTTTTACAATAGCCTACAGTTAGCAACCGAAGTACGACAACGTATCACCAAAGAGACAGGATTACCGATTTCTTTTGGAATGTCCGAGAACAAAACGGTATCGAAAGTTGCTACCAACGAAGCCAAACCTGATAATCAAAAAAGAATTGCCTATGGACAGGAGAAATCTTTTTTGGCCCCGCTTTCAGTAAAGAAAATCCCTATGATAGGGGACAAGACCTATCAAAAATTACTCCATCTGGGGGTTAGGAAAATAGAAACTATCCAACAGATGGACTATAGATTGTTGGAAAAGGTGCTAGGTAAAAATGGTATTATGATTTGGCAAAAGGCCAATGGTATTGATAATTCTCCAATCATTCCCTATTCAGAGCGGAAATCCGTTTCTACAGAACGTACTTTTGACAAGGATACTATTGATGTAAAGAAACTCAAGGGAATTTTGTTTGCAATGGCTGAGAATCTGGCTTTTCAGTTGCGTAGAGGCAATAAATTGACAGCTTGTGTGGCAGTAAAGGTGCGTTATTCCGATTTTAATACCTATTCCATGCAGTCGCGCATTCCGTATACTTCGGCAGATCATATTTTGATTTCCCGTGTACTAGAACTTTTTGATAAGTTGTATGGTAAGCGGTTATTGGTCAGGTTAATAGGGGTACGTTTTAGCCATTTGGTAGAAGGAGGATATCAGATTAATTTATTTGAAGATTCACAAGAGTTGATCAATCTCTATTCAGCTATGGATAAGATTAGAAATAAGCATGGTGACCGCAGTGTGATGTGTGCAGCTGGTTTTGATGCCCGCACCATCAGCAGATTCAATCCATTTACCGGGGAACCGCCACCGCTTTTACCAAATAGAAGGTCGTAGTTTTGCTGATTAAAGACATGTATCTCAATACACATTCATACTTCAGTTTTAAATATGGCACGATGAGTATTGTGGAACTTCTTGAATACTCAGTATATAATGGATTAGATTCCATGGTACTAACTGATATTAATTCTACGGCTGGCTGTATGAATTTCATACGCAAGGCTCCAGATTATAACATCAAACCATTGGTAGGCATTGACTTTAGAAATGGTACACAACCTTTGTTTGTGGGTATCGCCCAAAATGAGGAAGGGTTTCGAGAGATAAACTCCCATTTATCCATGCACCTGCACACTGGCAAACCAATCCCTCACAATGCGCCTGCATTTCGGCATGTTTATGTTGTCTATCCCTATTCGCATTATCATGGACAGCAACTCCATGATAATGAGTTTGTGGGTGTTTCGATAAATGACCTTTCCAAATTCAAGTTTTCCAAAAGGGAATATGGTTTGGATAAGGTTGTGATTCAGCAAGCAGTTACTTTTCGTAACAAACGCGATTTTAATGCCCATCGTTTGATGCGGGCTATTGACAACAATACGTTGCTAAGCAAGCTTCCCAAGGCTGAAGAGGGGCAGCCTTCCGATATAATGTATTCTATCAGTGATGTGAAAGGATATTTTCAGGAGTTTCCGGAAATCATCATCAATACGGAAAGGATATTGGATAAATGTGAAGTATGCTTTGACTTCACAGAACCAGTACCCTCCAAAAACCTCAAAACTTATACAGGAAGTTATAAGGGCGATTTACAACTTGTAAGAGAGTTATGTAAGGAAGGAATAGAATATCGATACGGCACTATCAGAAAGGAAATTGCGGATCGGTTTGAAAATGAGTTGTGTATAATTGATCAAAAGGAGTATTTGTCATATTTTCTTATCAACTGGGATATTGTCAACTATGCCCGTAAGATGCATTACCCCTATATAGGAAGGGGGAGTGGGGCCAACAGCTTAGTGGCTTACCTGCTGCGCATTACTGATGTTGATCCATTGGAACTGGATCTTTATTTCGAGCGTTTCATAAATCTTTACCGCAAAAACCCTCCTGATTTTGACATTGACTTCGCCTCTCGAGATCGCAATGCCATGACAACTTATATTTTCAATCGGTTTGAACATACTGCGCTACTCGCTACTTATAGCACGTTTCAATATAAGGCGGTGATTCGGGAAATAGGAAAGGTGTTTGGCTTGCCTCCCCATGAAATTGATTTGCTAAGTGATAAGCGCAACCAAAAGCTGGATGATATGGGCAGGTTGGTTTTGAAATATGGTGTGCTCATCGAAGGTTTGCCAAGTCATTTAAGTGTGCATGCTGGGGGCATCTTGATTTCTAACCAGGATATTCATCACTATACGGCTACTCATTTGCCACCTAAGGGTTTTCCAACCACTCAGTTTGATATGGTTGTAGCGGAAGATATAGGGTTGTATAAATTTGATATTTTAGGACAAAGAGGGTTAAGTAAAATTCAGGATACAATAGGGATCATCACCAAAAATAATCCTAGTGCCCCAAAAATTGATATCCATAATGTAAAACCTTTTTTCAAAGATGTAAAAGTAAAAGAGCTGCTTAGTGAAGGAAAAGCGATCGGGTGCTTTTATGTAGAATCTCCTGCTATGCGGATGCTGCTTAAAAAGCTTCGGGCAGATACATATCCTGGGTTGGTGGCTGCCAGTTCAGTGATCCGTCCAGGTGTGGCCAAATCGGGTATGATGCGAGAGTATATTTTACGATTTCGGAATCCGGAAAGGAGGGAGGATGCACATCCCATACTGTTGGAGATTATGCCTGAGACATTTGGTGTGATGGTATACCAAGAAGATGTGATCAAAGTAGCGCATCATTTTGCAGGGCTTTCATTGGCAGAAGCGGATGTCTTGCGCAGGGGGATGTCCGGCAAGTTCAGATCAAGAAGTGAATTTCATGAAGTTGAAAACCAGTTTTTTGAAAATTGTAAGAAAATGGGACATGCATTGAAAGACACCGCTGATATCTGGAGACAGATTGAGAGTTTTGCAGGTTATGCTTTTTCAAAAGGGCATTCTGCTTCTTATGCTGTAGAAAGTTACCAGAGCTTGTTTCTAAAGGCTTACTACCCCTTAGAATATATGGTAGCCACTATTAATAATGGAGGTGGTTTTTATCGACCTGAGCTGTACGTCCATGAAGCGCGGATGCATGGAGGCTTTATTGAAGCCCCTTGTATTAATAATAGCGGTGAGCTTACTGTTATTAAAGATAGGGTTATCTATCTTGGTTTGGGTTTGTTAAAGGAATTGGAGGGTAATGTAGTCAAAGAAATCATGCGAGTGAGGGACAGGGAAGGGCAATTCGTTACTTTGGCGCACTTTGTAGAGCAGGTGCAGATATCATTGGATCAACTCATTTTACTCATTCGTGTCGGAGCATTTCGCTTTACCGACCGTTCTAAAAAGCAGTTGTTGTGGGAGGCTTATATGTTGCTAGGGCATACCAGAAAGAGCAAGCCAGAATATGAGTTATTTAAGGTGGAGGCCAAAACATACTTACTTCCAGCCTTGTATCACAATGAGTTGGAAGATGCTTTTGATGAAATGGAATTACTTGGATTTCCATT
>JAUHYU010000092.1 GCA_030426345.1 Bacteroidia bacterium | reverse complement strand
GCTGTCTTATTCAAGACAGCTGCTAAGGAAATTGCCAATCTTCATGGAATAATTGCCACTTTCATGGCCAAGTGGAGTGAGGATCTACCGGGATGTGGAGGTCATGTTCACCAGAGTATTTGGGATAGCAAAAAGACTAAAAATTTATTCTATGATGAGCAGGATAAAAAGAAAATGAGCCCCATGATGAAGTCATATATGGCTGGGCAGTTAAAATGCTTGCCTGAGATATTGCCAATGTATGCACCAACGATCAATAGCTTTAAGCGATTGGTGGAGGGAGCTTGGGCGCCAACCACACTTACTTGGGCGGAAGACAATAGAACCACCGCTTTGCGAGCGATTACCGGAGGGGCAACTTCAACACGTTTGGAGACTAGGGTGATAGGTTCTGATGCCAATCCATATTTGGCCATGGCTGCATGTCTCGCATCCGGATTATATGGGATTGAAAATAATTTAGAACTCGACACACCCGAAACCGTTGGGAATGGGTATAAGGATATAAAGAATGGAACTCTGCCGTACAACTTACTCGATGCAACAACGGCCATGAAGAATTCTGATATTGCTAACGAACTCTTTGGCGATGATTTTGTGGATCATTTTGCCAAAACTCGAGAGTGGGAGTGGAAGCAATTTTCAAAACATGTAACAGATTGGGAACTAAAAAGATATATGGAAATAATCTAATGAGCAGGTCATTCCTGGAATGATGTTGTTTATACAAACTTTTAATGAATGGAGAAATATAATTTTTCGGGAAAGCATAGCTATAGCTTTCCTACCAACATCAGGTTTGGCGCGGGAGTGATTGCCGAACTTGCAGACCATTTAAAGGGTCAGGGGCTTTCAAGTCCGCTAGTGGTTACAGATCCTGTTTTGGCAGATCTGGGGTTTTTTAAGGAGATTGTATCAACACTAAAACATGCAGGACTACGTGTAGAGGTTTTTTCGGAAACGCATAAAAATCCAATAAAATCTGATGTGCTCAATGGCGCTGAGGCTTACAATGCCACCCAACGAGATTGCGTTGTAGGTATTGGCGGTGGAGTGGGCTTGGATGTGGCGCGTGCCATCGCTTTGCGGATCAACCACCATAAGGATTTGTTTGACTACGATGACCTGATCGGTGGAGATAAATATATTACTGGGGAAGTACCGTATTTTGTGACCGTCCCAACCACCTCTGGTACGGGGAGTGAAGTTGGTAGAAGTGCGATCATTTCAGAAGATGAAACAAAGAAGAAACGCATTCTTTTTCATCCTAAGTTATTAGCGAAAATGGTGTTTGCAGATCCATTACTTACCATGGATTTACCACCCTTTATTACAGCTGCAACAGGCATGGATGCACTTACGCATAATATCGAGGCTTATTTGGCTAAGAACTACAATCCAATGTGCGACGGTATTGCTTTGGAAGGAATATCATTAATTATTGATTCCATAGCTGACGCTACTCATAAATCCGATGTGGAATCCAGAAGTAAAATGATGATTGCATCGCTCATGGGTGCTGTGGCTTTTCAGAAGGGATTGGGGATTGTACATAGCCTCGCTCATCCGATGTCGAGCTTGTTGGATACGCATCACGGTTTGGCCAATGCGGTAAACCTTCCTTACGGATTGAAGTTCAATTATGAAGGGTGCGAAGATCGCTTCGATACCATGGGCTACCACATGGGGCTTGGTGCAAATAGTGGTGATCAGGTTTGTGATTTTATTGTAAACCTAAACGCACAATTGGGGATGCCTAAAAAACTCAGTGAGGTTGGCGTGAAAGAAGAGCATATCGAACCACTTTCGGTATTGGCAAGTGCAGACTTTTGCCATCCAAACAATCCTAAACCTGTGACACAGGAGGATTTTAAAAAATTATATACTGAAGCTTTATAACGTAGAATGATAAAGATTGGAATCACGGCATGCTTTTTCTACCCGGATGTTTCGCGTACGGTGTTTGGGCCTAAATCGCTGAGCTATGTAGAAAATGATATGTTTCGTTATGTCAGCCAGAAGGGAATTTTACCTGTAGTTATTCCTGACCTTAATTCTGAGATAGTTGATGATATTTTAGGGGAGTTAGATGGATTTCTCTTTCAAGGAGGGAGTGATTTGGCTCCCGGTACTTATGGCGAAAAACCAATAATAGAAGGAAAATGGTTGGGTGACACTCATCGTGATCAGTACGAATTGCGGATCATGGATTATGCTATTAAAAACAACAAGCCGATACTGGCGATTTGCCGAGGCATGCAGTTGATGAATGCGTATTTTGGAGGGACTTTGTACCAAGATATCGCAACACAGAAAGAAGGAACTATTATGCACCGAGATGCCATGATCTATGATTCTGTAAACCATGGTATTCAGTTTACTGGAGAAAATACGCTTAGTAAATTATATCAGGATATAAAAAATCCTGTTGTGAATTCGGTGCATCACCAAGGGGTGAAAGATGTTGGGGAGAAGTTGAAGGTGTTGGCTGTTTCCAGCGAAGATGGGATTGTGGAGGCAGTAGAATATACGGATGCAGCTCCCGGCAGGGTATTGGGAGTTCAGTGGCATCCCGAGTTTTCGGATACGCTGAAGGATAAAGTGATCCCTTCGGATCGTTTGTTCGATCAGTTCGTTGAGCAGGTGAAAAGCCTCTAAAATCCATGAAAGTCATTATTTAAATAAGAAATTATCTATATGAATATTATAAATCCAGCCACCGAAGAAGTCATTGCGACTTTGGAAATAGACAATCAAGAGTCAGTAAGTGACAAGCTAAATTTATTGCGTGCAGGGCAAAAAAAATGGGCTGCTTTGCCAGTAGAGGATCGGCTAAGCTGTATTGTGAGATTTGGCGACTTGGTGCAGGAGAATATAAAGAGATTGGCTGAAATAATGACGGCTGAGACCGGAAAACCATTGCAACAATCAATCAATGAAATTAGAGGAGCGCAAAATCGTGTGGAGCATTTGAAATTAAATGCTGAAAAATGGTTGGCATCGGAAATCATGCATGAGGGTGATACTTCTGAAAAAATAGTTTATGAACCGCTTGGTGTCATCGGCAATATTTCCGCATGGAATTTTCCATATAATGTGGGCTACAATGTTTTCTTATATGCGTTGGTCAGTGGCAATGCTGTGTTGTACAAACCTTCTGAGTTTGCCAGCATGACGGGATTGGAAATACGGGATTTGCTGTGGAAATCTGGCGTGCCTCAGGATGTTTTTGAATGCGTGATCGGTGAGGGAAATGTAGGAGGAATGTTGCTCGAGGCTGATTTAGATGGATATTTCTTTACAGGTTCTTACAAAACGGGAAAATATATTGCAGAAAAAGTGGCATCTAAGCTCGTGCCGGTTCAACTAGAATTGGGTGGAAAAGACCCATTGTATGTCATGGATGATGTGGCAGATGTGGAGCAGGCTGCGATCAATGCGGCAGAAGGGGCTTTCTATAACAATGGACAAAGCTGCTGTGCGATTGAACGTATTTATGTCCATGAGGATATCTATGATGGATTTTTGAAGGCTTTTGTGCAAGAAGTGAAGGGGTACAAGTTGGGAGATCCAATGTTGGAAGATACTTTTATCGGTTCGCTAACTCGTTTGCCACAGCGGGATATTTTATTGGATCAGATAAAAGATGCTACCTCCAAAGGTGCTGAGCTACTGGCAGGCGGAAATGCTCCTGAACGGAAAGGTTATTTTATGGAACCAACTGTTTTGGCCAATGTAAATCACAACATGAAAGTGATGATGGAAGAATCCTTTGGGCCCGTCATTGGAATTCAGAAGGTTTCTAATGATGAAGAAGCGCTCGAATTGATGCAAGACACAGAATACGGATTGACAGCTGCCGTATTTTCTTCAGATCAACAGCGTGCAGAAAAAGTACTTTCTAATCTCAATACCGGAACGGTTTACTGGAACTGCTGCGACCGGGTAAGCCCCAACGTGCCTTGGTCGGGCAGGAAAAATTCAGGATTGGGATCTACGCTTTCATTCATGGGAATTAGGGCCTTTGTACAGCCAAAAGCATATCATCTGAGGAAGTAGGGGGTGTGAGGTAGATTGTAAAGGGAACAAAATAATACAAACTGCCAAGAGGATATTGCCATTTATCTCTATTTTAGTTCAAAATGCGCAACCATAATATAAATATAAGGCATAGAGTACGCATTACACAATTGTTGGTGGCAAGCTGAATAAAACCAAAAGCGCTGTTTTTCGCCAACGCTCGATAGAACAATATCAAATTAAATTGCAGAAATATTTCCAGATACCTTTTCTAATTCTGACTTGAAAAACTGACGGTCATAGTATGCAATGGGCTTGACACCCCCAACTACATTTAAGTGTTTCGTAACAAAGCGAGTTTTATCCTCGAATTTGGTTTTGAATAAATCTTCATTCTCTTGAATAAATTCTAAAATACCTAAGACAGCTTCTTTGTGGCGACCTAATTTATAGGTTCCTAAAGTACGTGTAGGAAAATCCAATTGACGGAATAAAATTTTTGTCAAGCCATATTTGTTTTCTCCTTTTGCTTCATCAACCGAAAGATAAACTGACCACCATAATCCTGAAATAGCGTGGCGAAGCAAACTGCTTTGAGCAGACGAGCTTATAAACCAATGATCTAAGAGATATTTGCTCGGATTGGAAGATTTCCCCACATACACTTCTGGCCATCGTTCTATCATATATAGAAATAAATCAACGTGTGCCAAATACGTCCAGAACCTTTCATCAGAAGCTTGTATTGGTTCTAATCCTTTAAACGCTTCATATATTTGGACAGCCGTTTTGAAATCATCTTTTATGTCTAAACTGCTTGTCAAATTGGGAAATGCTTCAATATTTGGCATTATCAAGACTTGTTTTTTATCGTAAACAAACTCTTTGCTTTTGTAAAATTCCAAAGATTTTCCAGATGAAACAGCTTCTTTCAGGTGTTCTGTGTATTTGGTTTTAAATATCAGTTGCTTTGCCATATCTATTCTTCATAAAGATTTTTGGATTCAACTATTAGGTTCAAACCCTCCAAAAGACGATTAAAAGGGTACCCCAATAACCGTTGGGCTATTTCCGGAATATTTTCCTTTTCCTTAATGCTTAAATTCTGAAATTGTCGTTCGTTGTTTAAACGATACTCAATAACCTCCGCCCATAAATAGTTCTTGTGTTCTTCAAAATTATATAGTGCTATTAAAAGCGCATTTAAAACAATGGATGAATGAAAAACAGAGGCAAATTTCGGTTCTTGTGAAATGCTGTCGCTTCGAAACAGATTGTAGGCTTCTGAAGGAAGCTCGACTTGAATTTTTGATTTCTTTATATCAATATTGGTATAGGTCAGATCCAAGTTTTCAACAATTTCCATAAATGAAGAAACTGCTTTTAACTTCTCGTATTTAACATCAGCATTAAATGAAAATTCACCAAAAAAAGCCACAACATCTCCTTTTTCTAAATCAAAAGAATAGCCATTGTAGTCGGGGTGTGCTTCCGAATTGGAATACTCGTTAATGGTATCTTTTGCCACCAATAAACAAACAAATTCCACCCGTCCTTTTATAGCTTTTTTTGGAATAGTAAATTCTATACTATTTGAATCGGAAGTAATAGATTTTCTAAACAAGGTGTTCGAGGAAGTTGCTTCACATAAAAACTCCACTTTTCCTGTTTCTAACAGTTGCTTTATATCATAATTACCTTGCTTGAGTTTTAGATTTATTTCGTAAACATCCCCAGAAGAATTTATTTCCGGACTGCCCAACTCAATATCGCTATCAATTGCATCCCCGATTCCTAGAACCGGGTGCGGAAAGGAAATATCATTGAATTTCATATGCCTTTAATTTTACGGAATGGGCCAAACCATCGGCAAATTGAACTTTTAACTTATTATTGCCTTCTATTAATCCAATATCTTTTATTTTATTACTCGTTGCTATACCTATATCACTAAAGTTAATCCCGATTCCATCGTCCCTGTCATTATCTGAGCCCACTAATAATTCAAGCTCTGCATTATCAATTTGCCTGCCGGAGTTTACAATTAAAATATGATAAAGATCACCATTCTCTTTATAGGCAAATGATCTGAAACCTACCGTAATTAACACTTTATTTTTTGTTGGGCTTTCTTCATCTCTTTCCCCATATAATCCGCCCGAATCTCCTTCTCCTGATTGATCTCCTCCACCTCCTTCATTTTCCCCGCCTGTAGTTGTTCTTTCAGTGCCGTCTTCATCTTGTTCAACACTATCACTTTCTTTCACTTCGGAATCTGATTTTATTTTAGGTTTAATCCTTACAGGCTCATTTTCCATACCCGTGGTTTGCATTCCCGTTTCTTCATCTGTTGTTTCTTTTGTTTCCTGTCCTGAAACAGTATTTAAATTATCTCCTTCAAAGTCGTATTCTTCTTCTTTTTCTGCTAAATCTTCAGGGATGGATAAATATTCCTCCAAACCTAAAAACACCGATTTTTTCCCTGCCTTTACTTTGGATAATTCTTCAAGTTTTTCATTTATAAAACTACTTATTTCATTTTCTGCCTTACGGGCAGTTTTGTTTATTTTCCCTTCCTTTTTGGGATGGTTTTCTTTTTTCCATTCATTATGGGCGGGATTTTCCATCAGGCGCAAAATGTCATTGCCCCGCTCGTTTTCACAAACAAAAACGGACGAATAACCTATCACCTTTCGGTTAGTTCTTTTAAAAACCACCATTTTCGGTTTTCTGAAAAACGACGTTCTATTTGGCAATCCTTTTTCTAAATAGACATATAACTTGACACTTCCCAAAGTCTCTAATTCTTCTTCAAATACTCTAAATTGGTCACTTGATCCTGCATATTTTAAGGCTTTATTATAAGATTTAGGATTCCTCGACTCAATTTCAGTCGGTGCGCCGCTCTCAAATTGTCCTTCAAAATATTCATCCATTATTTGTGATAAATTATCGTGGGTCATTATTACATCATCTATTTGAACGATTAATTTATTGTCGTGTATGGCCAACCAAAAATTATTAAGTACGGATTTAACCATAATATTTTTACGGTGTCGTTCATCCCACAGACCGATAATATTTACATCTGTGCCTTTTTCTTCCCGTTGAAAAATTTCTGGGATTTCGTCCGTTTCACTCGTTGGCTCTCCGCCTTTATTATCATAAAAGCCATAAGCAGTTAATTTCTCTCCCAATTCATCTTTGTGGGTGGTCAAGATGGTAGAACCTTCAAAAAACACATCGTCGGAATCGGTTTTAGTAGATACAACTATCGTTTTAATAGGCGAAAGCGTATAATAAGCGCCTTTCCCAAAACCGAATGAACCGCCTGAGCCTGGACTTTTTGCACTGACTCCTCCTGCTCTTAAAAAGGCATAAAATGGTGATTTTGTGTCGCTTTCCGTATAACTCATTCCCACCGTATTATAGTCTGAAATTCGCATGCAGGAAAGATTCACTCTTTTCTTCCCTTCAATATCTCCGTTCAGGTAGTAAAGCATTTCATCAAATAATCGTTGCGCATTGTCGTTTCCGGAATAATATGAATCGCATTGTTTGATGTGAGTTTCAAATGAAATTAACCTGAATGTTTATTATCTTATGGCTCATTATGGAAGATGACAATAACAAAAGAAGGAATTGGACTAAAGAAGAAACAATAATTGCATTCAATGTTTATTGTAAAATACCTTTCAAAAATAGCAGTAAAACAAACCCTACCATTATAAAATATGCCAATATTATTGGTAGAAGTCCTTCCGCATTAAATATGAAAGTGGGGAATTTCGGGCGACTTGACCCTGAATTAAGAAAGCAAGGGATTTCAGGGCTCGTAAATGGAAGCAAAATGGAAGAAGTTGTTTGGAATGAATTTAAAGGGAATTGGGAAGAATTGGCTTTCAAAAGTGAAGAGCTAATTGCCAAATTTCAGAATAAAGATATTAATGAAACGGATTTAATTGATTTAGAAAATTTACCAGAAGGTAAGGATAGAGTAACCATAATAAAGACAAGAGTTAACCAAAATTTTTTCCGAAGCACAATTTTATCTTCTTACAATTCAAAATGTTGTATTACAGGGCTTCCGATTCCAAGTCTATTAGAAGCAAGCCACATTAAACCTTGGTCATTAGAAAAAAAGAATCGTACAAACCCTCATAATGGTCTATGCTTAAGTTTAGTTCATCATAAAGCATTTGACAAAGGTTTTATTACAGTTACACCAGATTACAAAATTCTACTTTCAAAATATTTTAATGATTATTCCAAAGAAACTGCCGTAACAGATTTCTTCTTTAGATATCAAAACCAACCTATTATCCTTCCGAATAGGTTTTTACCGTCAAAAGACTTTTTAGATTATCACTTCAAGAATATTTTCAAGAAATAGCTCATTGCTCTTCTAATACTACATCTATCTAAGTTACGAACAAGCCTACGAAGCCAACATTAAAGGAACAGAATTTATACACGCAGATATTTTCGAACTAAAAGAAAAAGAATTACAGAAGCATCTTTCACTAAAAAAAGATGATGATAATTTAATACTGATCGGTTGCAGTCCTTGTCAATTTTGGAGCATTATAAGAAGCTCAAAAGAAAAATCTTCACAGTCAAAAGACCTATTGAAAGAATTCAGGCGTTTTGTTGAATATTTTAACCCAGGGTATGTGGTCGTTGAAAATGTCCCTGGAATTTTGAGACGTAAAGACGAAAGCGGATTAGGCGAATTCATTGACGAATTAGAAGCAAATAATTACAAAGTACATTTTGAGATTCACGAAGTGAGTGATTACGGAGTACCACAACACAGAAGAAGATTTACATTAATTGCCAATAGAGTGTCATATGTTGAATTGGAGCCCGTAAAAGAAGAAGGCAAAACTTTAACTGTTAGAGATGTTTTGGGCAATGCCAACGGTTTTCCAAAAGTCGAAGCGGGGCACCGAGACAAAACAGAATTTATGCACACAGTTTCAGGACTTAAAGAAATCAACCTTAAAAGACTTGAACAAACAGAAAAAGATGGCGGTACACGACTTTCCTATTTTAATTCCGATTTAGCCATAGACTGCCATAAACACGACAATATGAATTTTAAGGATTCCTATGGCAGAATGTGGTGGGATCGTCCTTCCCCAACCATTACAACTAAATTTTTCAGCATTTCAAATGGTCGCTTTGCTCATCCAGAAGAAAACAGAGCAATTTCACTTCGAGAAGGAGCAACTTTACAATCCTTTCCTAAAGATTATGTCTTTAAAACGACAAGTAGTATTACCAAAACCGCCCGAATGATTGGTAATGCCGTTCCACCAAAATATGCAGAAGCGATTGGAAAGGCAATAATAAATAGTCAAGCTTGAAATCCCTACGCTAAAAGCCTTTAAAATCCATGAAATCATCGTTTTACAAACAAAATAATAAACGCGCTGATAAAGCAGACTACTGCCGTTACGGCAAATACAATATTATCCTGACCTGTGGTATCGACCATAAACCCGATGAATGGCTCGCCGATTCCCGCAAAGGCATAGGCAAAAGTATTCATAACTCCCACGCCGGTACCGGAACGTTTTACGCCTAACAAATCAGGGCTTAATGGCCAAAAACAGGATTGTGGACCATAGACTAAAAAGCCCGCAAAAAACATAATCAGCAACCCGCCGATTATGTGGTCCTTAGGAACGGCATATACCAACAGCACTACAATGCCTGCCAAAGCCATGGAAATGGCAATCGGTTTGGAGCGGTTGGAGTTGAATAACCTATCGGAAAGTTGACCGAAAAAAATGGTGCCAAAAGCCATGCCGACGGGTAGCGCCACCGCAATCCAGATATTGGAAGCATCGGAGATTTTAGACCCTAAATAATATAGTGGCACCCAAACTAAAAGTCCGTAGCGGGCCATATTCTGAAAACCAATGGACAAGCAAGCTAAAATGAATCGCTTGTTTTTTAATACTCCAAGATATCTTTGGATTGAGTTTTCTTTTGCTTCGATTTTTTTGTCTTCCGGAATATCATCATCCAACGGGGGGAATCCGCGATCTTCAGGTTTGTCTCTTACCACAATATAAAAAACCGTACAACCCAAAAGAAGCAGCAAAACTGGAAGTCGGAAAATCCATCGCCAATTGAGTTCGTACACATCCAACAAAACTATGGATAATAGATAGATGAGAATGGATGAACAAGCCGCTGCGAATACATAGAATCCAAAAGCCTTTCCCCGCTCATGACTTCCCCACCAGTTGGAAAGCAACCGGCTGCCGGGAGCCCAGCCAAGCGATTGGCAAAAACCATTGATTGACCAGGAAATCAGAATCATTACATAGCTTGTCGCAAAACTCGTCGCCCAATTCATGGCAAATGATAGCAAGCCCCCCAAAGCCATCATGCGTCTGGCGCCAAATTTGTCAGCTAGATTTCCATTGATGAACTGACCGATGCCATACGCCCATAGCATTCCTGCTCCGATCCAGCCAATGTCTTGTTTGGAGACATCAAATTCCTCGCTTATGCCCAGGATAGCCCAACCAAAATTTTGTCTTCCTGTATAGAAAAATAAATAGCAAAACATAACGGCAAACAGCATTTGCCATTGGGCTTTTCTAAAGTCCTTACTTTGGGTGTTTATGTGATTCATATATTCTTATGGCTTGACAGAAACCCTCGCCCAATGTTGTTTTTGAGCTTCATGAACTGCTTGTTCGAGTTCCTCTAAAAGAAAAGGAGGGCTGATTAAAGATTCAAATGGAAAGTTATTTTGGTTACGCTCCAGAAATGCAATGGCCTCGTCCAGATGCCATGGAGCGTAGTTATGCACTCCCTTAATGCGAATGCACTTTCTAATGATCTGTTCGGCGGTGATACCCAATTGAGAATCTGGATGTACGAGACCGACCAAAATATAATCTCCTCCGGGGCGAAGCAATGTCAATCCCTGCGGAATTAATTCCTTGATTCCTGCCACTTCAAAAACCGCATCAACTCCATCACCCACCAGATCCAGAATAAACTGATTTGCTTTCTGGGCATTTCGTGCATCTACAGCGATCGCTCCAAATTGCTCGATCAAGGGGAAACGATCTTCTTTTACTTCCAGACAAAAAATCTGCTTCACTCCTTTTGCCTTGAGCAGTCCACAAGCATAAATACCCAACAATCCACCGCCTTGGATGACGACTCTTTTTGGAGTACCTTTAGTATGAGAGATGGCATTGACCATCGTGGCGAGGGCACAATTAGCGGGAGCTGTCGCTGCATGGCTTACCGAGTCAGGGATTTTCACCATGTGTGTACCCTGTCTGATGTGGATATGTGTGGCATAACAGCCGTTCAGGCCACTTCCATTTTTCACGGAAGCATGACCATATTTGAACAGTTCATGGCATTTTTCAGGAAGACCATACTCGGTACAGGCCGGGCAATGTCCACAACTATCAGCAATGGTCCAGGTGACACGGTCACCAATTTCAAAACCTGATCTGGAATTGATAGCTACGATTTCCCCAACAGCTTCGTGACCGAGAATACACGGAGTATCTTCCTTTCGTTTGCCCTCAATGGTATGAAGATCCGATCCGCAAATGGTGGATAAAATGATTTTGACAAGAGCTTCACCTTTTTTTAAGTCAAGGTCGACCTCTTCTTTTTTATAATGAAAATGCTCACCTGTTTTATTGAAAACCTGAAATCGTGTCGGTACATGGGTTAGCATTTTCATGGAATTTAGGATGTTTTTAAAGTAAAACCCTAAATTTAGTAGTTATAGGTTTATATGGAATTTTAATGCTTTATTTATTTGTTAAATATAGAATGTGGGGTGGTTGGACAGCAATGACGTAAATATGACTTAACAATGACGGCATCAATTTTTAGAGGGGATAATATATTTGTGCCGAACTATTTCAATAATGTTATGAAGAATGACGAATTATCCAAAAGGGCCAAAGAATTGAGAAACCGCAAAGGATTCTCTCAAGAGGAATTATCAGAAAAATCTGGGTTAAGCTTGCGGACAGTTCAGAGAATTGAAAATGGAGAAACGGAGCCAAGGGGCGATTCGCTCAAAAGACTTGCCAATGTCTTTAATGTATCTCCTGATGAGATTCTGGACTGGAAAGTGGTGGAGGATAAAAATATATTGGTGCTGCTGAACATTACCCAATTTAGTTTTTTAGCTTTTCCGCTTTTGGGAATTATCATCCCCCTTACATTGTGGATTCTGAAAAAGGATAAAGTAAAAGGTGTAGATGAAACAGGTCGTGCTATTTTGAATTTTCAAATCACCTGGGTACTTCTTTTTTATACGACTATGTTGCTTACAGGAGTAAATATGATGTATAACTTAGGCCTTCCCTTTAGGGTTCTATTTTTTCAGTACGGTTATTTTATATTGTACGGAATTAATATTTTAGTTATTCTAGTCAATACTGTCAGGAGCTTTAAAATGTGGAAGGTTTATTACGTTCCAGCACTCAATATTTTGAGGAAATAGTAATTTAAAATAGATAGTAGAAGTGCTACCCCTTCCTCTTTTCTGTATCCACAGCATTACGCACAGAACCATGGATTTTAAGTAGTTTATTGGCTTTTTCGTAGCCGATGTCCAATTCTTGCATAATCATTTTGGTGCCGCGATCTACCAATTTTTCATTGGTAAGCTGCATATCCACCATTTTGTTGCCGCGTACTTTTCCGAGCTTTATCATTACCGTAGTGGAAATCATATTTAGCACAAGTTTCTGAGCCGTGCCTGATTTCATGCGGGTACTCCCTGTGACAAACTCAGGACCAACCACCACTTCTACAGGAAATTCCGCAGCTTCTGCCAGTTTAGAATTTGAATTGCATGTGATGCATCCAGTCACTAAGCCGCTGGCTCTGGCCTGCTGTACCGCGCCGATCACATAGGGAGTTCTGCCCGATGCCGCAATTCCGATGACTACATCTTTCGACGAGATATGATATTGTTCCAAATCTTTCCAACCCTGCTTCATATCATCTTCGGCAAATTCTACTGATTTGCGTATAGCCTGATCACCACCGGCCATAATTCCAATCACCAAACCTTGTGGAACGCCATAAGTCGGCGGACATTCAGAGGCATCGACGATGCCGAGCCGTCCGCTTGTGCCGGCTCCGGTGTAAAACAGCCGTCCGCCTGCTTGCATTTTTTCTACGATTTTGTCAATCAATGTTTCAATGCTTGGCAATACTTTGGCAATGGCCAACGGTACAGTTCGGTCTTCCTTGTTGATGTTGGTCAATAATTCCATGACCGACATTTTTTCCAGATTGTTGTAGTAGGAGGGAGATTCTGTAGAACTCATGGATTTTTAGGGCTTTTTATATGATATTTTGTTAATCCGTCGATGGGGCTTTTGATGATATTTCCAATAGTAAATCCATTGTCTCTGGCTACCTGATGTAAAACCTTTTGATTGTGAAACGCTACAGAACCCGCAAAGTGGCAATTGGTTTCATGGAAATTTGGATATCTGATGATATAATTTTTTGCGAAAGCGGTGAAGCCGTCGAACAGCAATTGGTAGAAATATTTCTGATCTATATTCTCACTAATGAATCGCGCAAAGCTTGCCAGATACCTGCTAGGCATGGTTTTGTGGTATACATGTTCCAAAATAGTTTCCTTGTCAATATGTAGTTCTTGCTGGATTGATTTCATGGATTTTTGAGGCATGTGACCACGCAAAAAGTCCGTGACCATCTTCTTGCCAAGCCAAGAACCGCTTCCTTCATCTCCAAGGATAAAACCAAGAGAAGGGATGTTTTCTGTGATTTTTTCTCCATCATAAAAGCACGAACCAGAGCCAGTGCCAAGAATGCAAACAATGCCGGGTTGATTGCCGCTCAGTGCATGTGCTGCTCCGATTAGGTCGGATTGCACAGTGATCTGTGCCTGTTGGAAGAATGTGGATAAAACGCTAGAAATTTTGTTTTGCCTTTCTGCAGTTGAGCAGCCCGCTCCATAAAAGTTGATGGCTGTTACATCAAATTCTTCCAGTCCGGGAATCAGTTTGGTTTTTATCTCCTGATTGATTTCCTCGATATTTTGATAATAGGGATTGAAGCCTTTGGTTTGTATTTGGATAATCTCGACACCATCATCCAATAATCGCCAGTCTGTTTTTGTTGAGCCGCTATCTGCAACTAGCACCATGTTTTTTAAGCTTTTCAAGGTACTAATTTAGCATAAATTTATTTTAAGATTTACTGCTTAACTAAGGGTCATCCGCAGTTGCTAAATTGCGGAGATTAATGGATTTATTTTATTATGGTTTTTGAACAAATCTTAATTGTGTGAAATATAATTATAAGTCAGTAGCAAAATTTCCAACTCTTTGGCATCGCTCAGCCCTATGGTTTTGTGGAATTTTCTGCGAATGCGTGATTGAATATTCGCAGGGTCGGACGCCTCCAGCAAGTGATGATTGCTAGAATAATCGTTCAACTCATTGAATGTGAGATTGTAATTTTGAAGAATTCCTTCCACATGGTTGATGATCTCTTTCATAATTTCTATGGTTTTGAAGCCCTTTTTCTTTCCCATTTTTCAATTACACCCGGCATTTCGAGGTGTAAAAAATTCATTAAATCAGATATCTCTGCAATTTTTTTGGCACTATGGGTATTTTTATCCCTTTTCAGTTGCAATGATGCATCAAATAAAATACTCAATGCCAATATCTTATCGATGCCTTCTCTGAAGTGATTGATAATGTTGTCTGGACTCCACGTAAAGTATCGCTTGCGATCTCCTGGTTTTGTGTGGTATTCTATCTTTTTCAGGTTCAGCAAAAAGTTGATGCCATTGGAGGTGGCGCTCTTGCTCAATTTTAGGATTTCTCTGATCTCATCAAAACTAAAAGAAACCTGATCGGCTACAATGAGCAAAGCCAATATTCGAGCAGCAGCAGGCTGCATTCCCTCTTCGAAATAAATTCCGATTTTCTCTATAAGTTCCTTTTGCTTTTGTGATAACACGATTCCTACACTAAAAATTCCTTGTTCTTTTGGTTCTTCAAATATAGAACTTAAAAAACTTATATATCAACCTTTATGAGAAAAGTTTTTGCACGGGTTGGTAGCACAGCATCAATAAGTAATTTGGGATGTAGTTTCAGCCCAACTCCAGTTATGCTTTTCTAACGAATTCGGATTTCAAAGCCATAGATCCAAACCCGTCAATTTTACAATCAATATTGTGGTCACCATCTGTCAAACGAATATTTTTCACCTTCGTTCCTGATTTTATGGGTTTAGGAGCTCCTTTGACTGGTAGATTTTTTATAATGATTACTGAGTCTCCATCATTTAGCTCATTACCGTTTGAGTCTAGGACTTTTAAGCTATCATCTTCTATTTTTTCATTGGGATTCCACTCATTGCCACACTCGGGGCAGGCGTATATTTCATTTCCCATCAAATATCCGTATGGTGAATTACATTTTGGACACGGTTTCATTTCGTCTGACATTTTTTCTTAATTAGCGGTATTGCGCCTAAATTATTTAGGTAAATCTAACAGGTTTTTCATGGAAAAAAGAGGCTTTTTTCCATGAAAAACGGATGAACCGGGGTGAAAGTCTAAAGTTGATTCATCTCCTTTATATTTCGGTATTCGAATTCAAAGTCGATTTCAAAGGCATCCACAAATCTTTGTTTCATGGATCTTTTGAGCTTTTCTACGTCGTGGGAATAGAAAAGGTATGCACCCCCTCCGCCTGCTCCGCAAAGCTTGCCGCCAAGCGCACCATTTGCTTTAGCATAATCATACATTTCCTCCAGCTTGGGTGTAGTAGATGAAGGGGCCAATAATTTTTGTGCGTTCCAGTTGCGCTCGATGATTTGTCCGCACAGGTCAAAGTCTTCTTTTTCCATGGCTTTAGCAAACTCCAGCCCACAGGCTTTAAGCTCTTGCATGGCTTTTTGGCCATCCTCATTTTTGTAATTTTTATATACTTCCTGTACCGCAACTTGCGCATTGCGCGATTCGCTGGTGTGAAGCAACAAAAGCCTCGACCGAAATTTTTCCAAGGTTTTTTCAGAAACATGGATATCCAATGGTTTTGCGTAATCTTCACCAAATTCAAAACAATGAAACCCACCATAGACGATGGCGTATTGATCTTGCCGCCCGATGAACCATTGCAACTCCTGATTTTCATGATTGAAGAGATCTTCCCCAATAGATTCCAGAGACTTCGGTTCTGCATTATAGGTTTTGGAATTGAGCATTTCGAGCAGTTTTGCTGCTGTGGAGGTACTGAGCCCACTCCCTCGCGGGTAGCCGGAAAAGTTGAATTTTCCTCCTTTATATTCTACCAGTGGGCGGATAGCGATGTTAGAAACATAGCCAATATTTCCATCCATAATATAAGGCACGTCAGTCCATCCACCTGCAAAGTCAATTCTCAATGGGGCTTTCAGGCTGTAGTTTATTTTATTGATGATATTCGTGGTGGAGGTAGACATCAACTCCTTTGGCACTTCCCGGCCTACGAATTGTATAGTAGTTCCCACCTCATAGCACAGTTTTTGTTTCGGCGCTACAGAAGAATCATCTTCATTGAGAATGAAAATATCCGGCTTTAGGCTCGTCATGATATTTTTGAAATCGATCTTGCCGTCACCGATTTCGTGGTCGTTGAGTACTGCATAGCTGACATCTTCCATGGCTGCCACAAGATAAACACGGTTGTTTTCTGGATTTACGGGTCTTCCCGGACCTTTAAGCTGACGAAGAGTTTCGTCCCTGCCAATGCCAACAACCAGGATGTCGCCAAAGCTCTTGCATTGATTGAAGAACACAGCATGTCCTGATTGCAAAATGTCGTAACACCCTGAAGCAAAGACAATTTTTTTGTCATGGTGCCTTTGTCTCAATTCCTTGAGTTGGTTTTGGTCAAGGACTTTGGCTCGTATATTTTCAAACATGCTGTTACTATTTAATTGTTAAATTATATCCTGTCAAGGACTTTCATAATGATGGAGTCTACAGCTTTGAGTTCGTTTTTGGCAAATTCTCCAGTAGCTCTGTTTGCCAAAATAGCACTAATGCTCAGGGCATGATGACCAAGCAATCTGGCAAAAGCATAATACATCGAAGTTTCCATTTCGAAATTTGTCAGCCAGAATCCATTATGGTTAAAACAGGTAATTTGATCCAAAAATTTAGGATTTCTTGTGGCTATTCTCAGTTGCCGACCTTGTGGGGCGTAAAATCCCGGTGTGGTAACAGAGTTTCCTTTCACCATTCCTTCTCCGACTTTGGCAGCAAGCATTTCCGAACCTTTTATTGTATAGGGTACAATTGGCAAACCCAGTGCATCCTGCAATTGCTGGCTGACTTCAGTTTCAAAATCAGATTGTGCCAAATTATAATATTGCATCAGGTTATCCATACCAATGGCATATTCCGACACCACTTCTGAACCAATTTGAAGATCTTCTTGTATTGCCCCGGAGGTACCAATGCGAATAATTTTAAAGCTCTTTTTTTCTTCTTTTGGAATTCTGTTCTTTAGGTCGATGTTGAATAAGGCATCTAATTCGATCATGGCAATTTCAATATTATCCACACCCATGCCCGTGCTCAAAACCGTGATGCGCTTGCCTTTGTAAGTCCCTGTGTGTGTGATGAATTCGCGTTTGTTCATTTCGAATTCGATATCGTCAAAATGCTGGCTAATGCGGTACACCCGGCCAGGATCTCCAACAGCGATGATGTTTTCTGATACGTTTTCCGGTTTAAGATTTAAATGGTAAACGCTCCCATCCTTATTTAATATCAAATCTGCTTCAGAAAATTTATTCATGGGGAGAATGTGTGTTTACCGTAAAAATTTTCAACTGTCCGTTTCTTGACGACTTTTTATTTTAAGTCCTCGATATGGGTTATAGCCATTGAGTTCTTTGGGATAGTACCCCTTACCATCGTATGGGCGCTTTTTTGGATGGTTTTTACAGGTAATAGAACATGCGCCTTCCATTTCATTTGCACAGGCCTCGCAGATCGGCACGTGCTTGTTACACTCAGAATTGGCGCAATTGACCATTCGGTCACAAGCTGTTCCGCACACAAAACACGTACTAACGGTAGTTGGGTTTACCTTGTTGACCTCGGCAGCTATTCTATTATCAAAAACATAGCATTTTCCATCAAAATCTTTACCACCGGTTTCTATTCCATATTTTATAATTCCGCCATGGAGTTGATACACATTTTCAAAGCCTTGCTCTAATAAATATGCACTGGCTTTTTCACACTTGATTCCCCCTGTGCAATAAGTGATTATTTTTTTGTCTCTGTACTTTTCCAACTCGGCAACCTTCTCGGGAAAATCTCTGAAATTTTCGATGTCGAAGGAAATTGCATTTTTAAATTTGCCAAGGCTATGTTCGTAGTCAGACCGGACATCAACGACTACAACGTCCTCTTCGTCTTTCACCTTTTTGAATTCCTCGGGCTCGATATACGCTCCCGTTTTTACATTTGGGTCTATGTGCTTTAGCCCGGAATGTACGATTTCATCTTTTACGCGCACATTGAGCTTTTGAAATGCATGGGTTTCGAAAGGTTCTATTTTGAATTCTGTATGGGCAAACCTAGGGTCTTCATAGATATACTGCATGTATTTTTCACAGTCCTTTTTCAAGCCGGAAACCGTTCCGTTGAGGCCTTCTTTTGCAATGATAATTCTGCCTCTTAGGTTGTTTTCAATGCAAAATAAATGATGCTCGACCTTGTACGCTTCGGGGTCTTCAATGTTAGAATAGCAATAATAAAGCAAGATCAAATAATCCTTCATATCGATTTACTATTTATAGTTTTTGCACTCTTTTTTAATCTATCGCTTTAGCGGGATTTCCAAAAACAGTTTGTTTCTTTTTAACATCTGAAATTACAACGGAACCCGCACCCACTCTGGCACCTTCGCCAATCGTGACGCCACTAACTATTGTAACTCCACTTCCAACAAATGCACCATCTTCGATTACAACACCCGAATTGATAATACTTCCTGCACCGACTTGTACGAAATCGCCGATTTTAGCATTGAAATCTACAATACAGCCAGAATGAAGCATGCAATGGTTTCCGATTTCTGCATTAGCTCCGATTATTACGCCATGGTTGATAAGTGTGCCATGGTGAATAATCGCTGATTGGGCGACTGAGGCATTGCCATGAATTGCATTGACAGGCATGGATTTTTGATGCTTTCTAAACGATTTTATCATCGTTGCCTTCCAGGAGTTGTCATCAGACGCAATAAACACATCGCAGTCCTTGCCAATTATCTTTAGAAAATCTTCATTATCTGTGCTGCCTAGCACAGTACTGTCTTCTATTTCTGTGCCATGCAGTTTTTTATCATCATCCAAAAAACCATAAACCACTACACTATTGCTTTTGAATATTTCCAAAACAGCTTTACCGAGATCTGAGGCACCAAGAATTATAACAGGTTTGTTCATTCCATCAAGTATTGAGATGCAAAAGTAAAGCTAAGAATTGGAATCGGCAATTTGGGGCAATAAAAAAGCGGGCCATGGCCCGCTTTATCTTTAATGTGTTATTTATTCTGAAGGTCAAGAACCTTGTCTTTCCTTGACCCCAACAATGGGAGCCTCATAATCTGCGGAAGCAGGTATTGGAGCTATTTGAACTAAATCTTCTGTTTTCATGGATTTTGAAGGCTTTTCTTCAGTAGTTTCCACTACCTCGAAAGCATTTATATCCTTATCTATTGTAATGACTTTTTCAATTTGGTCATTGCTGTTAAATGCTGAAGAATCAAGCGTTATTGCAATAGAAGGCGCGATGACCAAAGCAACTACCGACATGAGTTTCAGTAATATATTTAATGAAGGCCCGGAAGTGTCCTTGAACGGATCACCAACCGTATCGCCAACAACTGCTGCTTTGTGTGCCTCGGAGCCTTTCATGTGTTTTACTCCATCTATCTCCACACCTTCTTCGATCATTTTCTTGGCATTGTCCCAAGCACCACCGGAATTAGACTGAAATATGGCCATTAACACCCCAGCGGTAGTTACTCCCGCAAGTAGTCCGCCTAGCATTTCCGCCCCACCAATGAAGCCTACCAAGACTGGAGCCAAGACAGCAAGTAGTCCAGGCATCACCATTTCTTTAATAGAGGCCTTTGTTGATATTTCCACACATTTATCGTATTCGGCCATGCCTTCTGCTTTCTGGAAAATAATCATATCTTCTTCAGAAGCATTTTCCATTTTGGAATCATGTTTCCTCATGATTTCTAAAGCATTTTTAAGGGCGGGAATTTCGTCAAATTGTCGCCTTACCTCTTGAATCATCGCCATGGCAGCTCTGCCTACGGCATTCATTGCCAATGCTGAAAATACGAATGGGAGCATGGCTCCGAGGAATAAACCGGCCATTACCGTTGGTTTAGAAATGTCAATGCTTGTTACGTTGGCTTGTTGCATAAATGCTGCAAACAATGCCAAAGCAGTCAAAGCTGCCGAACCGATAGCAAATCCTTTTCCTATGGCTGCGGTAGTATTTCCCACAGCATCCAATTTATCTGTTCTTTGACGGACTTCCTTTGGTAATTCCGCCATTTCTGCAATTCCTCCAGCGTTATCAGAAATAGGCCCATAAGCATCTACGGCTAACTGGATCCCAGTGTTTGCCAGCATACCAACTGCGGCAATTGCGATACCATACAACCCAGCAAAATGAAATGAAATCAAAATGGCAGCTACGATTAGAATTATTGGAACCGCTGTGGAAAGCATTCCAACACCCAGTCCCGCAATTATGTTTGTGGCACTACCTGTAATTGATTGACGCACAATTGATCTAACCGGAGGTGTGCCAGTTCCTGTATAGTACTCAGTAATCTGTCCAATGCCAAGACCGGCAAGTAATCCTGCAATGGTTGCCCAAAAAACTCCCATAGCCGTGTAGGTGTTGCCATTAATTGTCCAAGTTTCGGGGATCATGTATCTGATCAAGAAT
>JAUHYU010000091.1 GCA_030426345.1 Bacteroidia bacterium | reverse complement strand
TGCGCCACCGGCACAGACACTTTTATTCGATCATCTATCGCCGCCAAAATGATGGTCTGCGTAGCACCGCCTGATTCACCCGTCATGCCGATTCGCTCAGGATCGACGTCATTACGAGCCAGCAAAAATTCCAGTACACGTCGGCTATTCCACGTCTGAAGCAACAAGGCGATGGGCATGGTGTGGGAAACTTGCGGCTGATCAGTGCCTCGGCCAATCATATAATATGAAAATACGACGGCACCCATTCTCGCCAAAGATGCGCAACGCAATTGTAGATTTTCCGTCATGCCCCGATTGCTCTTGTGGCCATGGGTACACAAGATCGCGGCATTCTTTTCTTTGGCTTCAATAGGCCTATAGATATTGCCGGTAATATAAAATCCCGGGAAACTTTCTATGGCGATATTCTCCACTATGTAGCCATCCATGGTGCGGGTGTTCCTGAATATGGGGTTGAAGTTTCCATGGATTTTGGGCATATTTTCCAATTGCATACCATTGATTATTCCTTCACGTATCGTTTGCGCTCGCTGCTCCCACGAAGCTTTGTTGCTCCATTGACTTTCAAATTGCTTCATCATGAGGTTAGCGCTATCCTCTGACCAATAGTTACCTTGGCAAAGCAAACTATCCTGCGCCCTGACTTCTGTCTGATCACCTGCAACCATGACAAAAAACCATAGCATAAATAAGCCTTTTCGTTTCAGGTTCATCATCAATCTATTATTGAACATTTGCAATTAATACTCACCTTTCGAATTTAAACTTTTATTATTTCCTAAAAACATTTTTATGTCTTCGTATTCAGCGTGAATCTTTGGCACAGGCATTTCGAGCAAATCGTAAATTGCGCTCCTGGCAGTGATGGCCAGATGTGTGCCATTCATATCGCTAACAAGGCTGTCATATTCGCCGTAGCGCAAGTCGTCAGGTGCAATGGCCGAGATAGTTTTTTCTTTCATAAACCCGCCATCTGCATTGCTGTAGAACCTGAGCATCCTTGTCGTCTGCTTCACGATCAATTCCTTATCGCCGTCATGGATAGATTGGTTCAAATGAGGTTTGATATAATATAGCAAACGCAGCGCATTTCTTGGCACACAAATCGCACAACCGGAATATTCCCTAAAATCCATTTGCTCATTGTTGCGAAACCAATCCATTAGCGTTGCATACATCTTGTCTGTATTTGGCAATTTGATATCAAAATTTTGGCAAAATGTGCCATATTTGGCCGCCCCGGAAAACCGTATTTCCATAGGCTGACCCGCACCCCAAAGACCATCCACGTTCTGGGTTTCCATGGCGTACTGCGCTACATAGCTAATTATGGAATCGGCCCGTGATTTAGGCAAACGTCTGATCATGGCAGATTGCATGGCTATATGGTCAAAGGCCGTCCACACGCGATCCCAATTCTGGTGCTCCAACCAGGTCTTGAAAGCAGGCAAGGACTGGAGATGGTTTGGCGCTTTCTTCTCCGTGAATGGCTTGGCAAACTCATCCTCCACTTCAATTCTTCTTAGAATGGATGCTGCCATTCCCTGTAGCCGCGCCAGGTTCCTTTCACTGTCAAGGAGACGATCTTTGTAAACAGGGTCCAGGTAATATCCTTCTTCTTCATCAAACCTGTTGAAAACAAAGTTTTTCAAACCGCTCTTGAACTCTGATGATATGCTGTCTTGAGAAATAATATTCCCACCAAACAACACATTTAGCGAAAAAGAAGTGGACTGTAGATCGGCGGTGTAAAAGGTATCGCTGACCATCAATGCGTTGTGGTAAAATCCACCTGAAGCACTGTCATACACACTGGATATCCATTTTGGCACATCCTTAAAAAGTCTCTCCAAAGAATCAAGAGATGGATTTTCAACAACTTTTGACGGCACACCGCCATCCCCCGCCTTTTTCTGTCCGCAGTTAAAGAGCATGAGGCCACAATAAAGTAGCAAAAAGTGTCTTAAAATCCATGAAATAGATTTTTCTGATAATATCATTTTATGGGATAACCTCATTTACATCGTTATTCAGAATCGAACTTTTTATTTTTATTTGACAGCGCACTCACTATTTGCACAATATTCAGACGCGAGGCTAAGGCGCAATGGGCAATGGCAAATAGTCTTGATTCAAAATCATCCATTTGTGCAATTCTGTTTTGAGATTCAGCAATACTTCCGCATATTTCTGATCGTCAGCCAGGTTATTGAATTCATCCGGATCATTTTCCAAATCAAACAATTCAAACATAGATCTTGGTTCTGAGAAGAAAGCTTTGTCATACTTCGCCTCCAAAGTTTCATTTTCATGGATTTCTTGTAGTTTTTTCCACATCACGTGATTCTTAAAATCAATAGGTGAATACGGCAGTTGCCACAGGGCATTATAGATCAGCTTGTATTTTTTGTTGAAAACAGTGCGACTCAGATCGAAATAGCCAGTGTGCAAAGGCAGGCCGGAGCTGTGAGGGCCACGCTCGGCAAAGATATAATCATGCCCCAAGTATGGCTCGTTCACCAAAATTGGCTTGAAGCTTTTTCCCGTGATTTTTCCATTAATAGGCAAACCTGCCAAATCAACTATCGTCGGGGCGATGTCTTCACCACTGATCATTTCATGGGAAATAGAGTCTTTTTTGATGCCTTGTGGCCAGTGAGCGATCAAGGGCACGTGCAAGCCAACATCATATAAAGTGCCTTTGCCCCGAAGCAGTGCCGCACCATTATCGCCCATGAAGAGGATAATGGTATTCTCGTAAAGTTTCTTGCCTTTCAATACATCGATCACATCACCGACATGCTTGTCCAAGCGGTTGATCTCACCATAATGCTGCGATAAGTCTTTGCGCACTTCGGGTAAATCGGGCATAGATTTCGGCAAAGTGATGGAGGCAGGATTTGGCTCGTATTCCTTGGCGGTAAAATGTCTGTGTGGATCACTAAAATTCATCCACATAAAAAATGGTTGGTCATCCGGCGCATTTTCCAAAAAACCATTGAATGTACCGGAAACCAGATCATCGGCACAACTATTAAGAAAATCCACCCTGTCGGGGAAAGTCACCAGGTTGTATTCTTCAAAGGCTTCCATGGTTTGTGGGGCCTTTTTTCCAGAGCCATCCAAATGATAAGGCCTGCCACAAATCCCTGTATAATATCCCGCAGCTTTCAAAAATTCCGGAATGGTTTTGGTTTCCCTCGGCAGCGGCGCAGAAAACCTGCTCATCCGAATGTCGATCGCAGACCTGCCCGTCAGAATCGATGCCCGAGAAGGGACGCACTGAGAAGCCGTGGTGTAGGCATTGGTGAATAATACCCCTTCACTTGCCAGCTTGTCGAGATTGGGCGTAGTCAAATCAGGGTTGCCATAGCAACCAAGAAACGGTACGCTATGGTCATCAGACAGGATGAGCAAAATATTGGGTTTGGTTTGATTCTTATCCTTTGTGGTTGATTGGGCTTGGCAAAGCATCAAAAATCCATGAACCAATACAAGGGAGAAAGAAAAGGATACTACAAAAAATCTTTTCATGATCAATGTTATGATTTAGTGGTTTGCTATATGTAAGAGGCAAAAAAATAGCTTTCCAAAACCCGTTTTAGATTCCGAAAAGCTATTTTTTCATGAGATTACTAATTCAAATTAATCCCATCCTTCATTTTGTTTCAACTCTGCTCCCCTATTCAAATCTATTTCAGATTGAGGTATTGGCAACAGCGTATGTTTTGGCAGCACATTGGATCCAGCTTCGTCATTGTAGAGTTTTACACGCTCAATATATTTCCCAGTACGGAAAAGATCGACTTTCCTGCTGTATTGCTCACCCCAAAGCTCACGCGCTTTTTCATCGAGAATAAAGTCGATAGTCACATCTCCCCCAACAATAGGCGTTGCACCTGATCGCTCCCTTACCTTATTGATAGCAATGGCTGCTTCATCGGTCTTGCTCTGCATCAATTGCGCTTCTGCCAATATCAAATACGTTTCGGCAAGCCTCAGTATATAATGATCCCGGATAGTGCCTCCCGTATATCCTACTTCATCAGAGTTATACTTTGTAGAATCAGAAGGATCACTTTCTTTCCACCATTTGTTTGGCCAAGGTCTCAGACGCATATCTGTTTTGTCTGTAATCAGCCCAGTCTCTGGATGGTCAAAATCGAATATCAGATCGCCCGGAACAACCGGAGTCCCTCCAATATTGCCATTGTCAATAGCTGTATATCGTGTTTGCATATTTGGTGCATGACCTCGCTGATCATTGGATTCAAAAAGATCAAAAAAGGTCATTGTTGCAGAAAACCGGGTAAATCCCCTTCCTCCATATTCAGGACCTGCAGACAACCCAGAGATTAATTCTATTCGTGAATGGAAAATCCTTGGAAAGCGAACCGCCGGACCACTATTTTGAGATGGTGTATAAGCCGGTGTGGCATCGCCGTTTCCATTTTGCAACACCCACAAACCCTCTTCGTTGTTGTTGTGGTTATTCAATTGAAAAAGGTCAAAATACGGATTACCATCCGGTCTACTCAATTTGCTTCCAAATCGTGCTGTCACCAGATTGTGGTTTGGAGCATCAATGGCTGCCTGGGCAGCCGCTTCTGCTGCTGGGTAATTTTTAGCACACAGATAGGCATAGGCCAACATGTGGTTGGCTGCTGCCTTATCTATCCGACCTGGTTGCGTGCCTGTTTCCGACAAATTGGTAACAGCAGCTTGAAAATTTTCAATTGCAAATTGTATTACATCGGCCTGAGGTTCTTTTATAAAATCCTCCTTCACTCCTTTTACAGATTCGCGGATTGGGGGCACATCGCCCCAAAGCATGGTAAGCCAGAGATGCGCCCATCCCCTAAAGAAATATGCCTCACCGTCCACAATTTTCCGAAGATTCTCATTATCCCACTCATGTACCTCACTCGCTTCCAGAATGGTCACGGCATTGTTGGCAAGCCTGTAATAATGTGCCCAAAGTGCCGAGAGGCTACCATCAGAGGTCGAAGCATTATAACTCGCCGTCAATGCCGTGATATCTTCATGACTTGGCTGAATTCCGTTTCGCATAAAATCAGTTCCCCCATTGGCCAATGACATGTAATCACGCATCAAACCAGAGTTGAAATATACTGAGCTTATCTCATCATAAAACCCTACCGTACCCGCAGCCAGACCAGCATCTGTTTTATAGGTAGTGGCCGGGCTTAGATTACTTTGAGGTTTTTCTTGCAAAAAGTCATCATTACAGCTTACCAAAGCTATAATAAGCAATAATATGGGTAACTTATTTTTTATCGTTTTCATAATTCCGTGTTTTTAAAATGCTACATTCAAACCAAACAATACATATTTCGGAATTGAAATCTGGGCATAAGCTGCAGACTCAGGATCCACGAACGGAAATTTGGTAAATGTGAAAAAATCATGGAGGTTGGCATATACCCTCACCTTGTCAAGACCCAATTTGCCAGAGAAAGATTCTGGCAAAACATAAGCCAATGTAATGTCCTTGATACGGGTATAGCTGGCATCATAAACCGCAATTGATCCATAAGGGGTTGGCATATTATTGATCCGTGGTACAAACCATGTATTTGATGGGTTTTCAGGAGTCCAATAATCGTAGGGTGCCTTATTAAATCGAGCAGAAACGCCTTCTTCAATATACCTCTTGTCAATACCTTGTACAGTCTGAATAAAAATATTTAGACTCAAACCTTTGTAAGTAAATGTACTACTCAATCCCCCCAGCCAATCTGGCTGGCCAACTCCAACTATTTTTCTATCATCAGCATCGATTTTTCCATCATTGTTTTGATCTACTATGCGCACGTCGCCTGGCTCTCGATCAGGAGTTGCTGAATTGGCAATTTCATCGTCATCTCCAAGCTGCCAGATACCATCAAATTCATAATCGTAAATCACGTTGAGTGGTTCGCCAATAAACCAATTGTTTTGAATGTCATCTTCCTTATTGCCGTATAAATCTACTATTTCATTCTGATTTGCACTGAAGTTGACACCTAATCTCCACGTAAAGTTATCCGTGGATACAGGAATAGAATTGATTGCAACCTCATAACCAACATTCTTTAAGCTACCAATATTATACAATATACTTTGTTGACCTGTCATTTTTGGAATCTCCCTGTTCAACAAAAGATCACCAGTCTGGGTATTGTAAAAATCTAATGATCCTGACAGTTTTCCCTCATACATAGAAAAATCAGCACCTACATTGAGAGTAGTGGCTTTTTCCCAGCCTAGATCATCATTCCTAAGTGAGTTGACTTTAACCCCGCCAAAAACCGATTCGCCAAAGACATAGGGTGAATTTCTTAATTGAGCTAGAGAGCGATAGGTTCCCACGGCTTGGTTTCCTACCGTACCGTAAGATGTCCTGATTTTCAAATCGTCTAACCATGATTCTGAACCGGACATAAATGGTTCTGCCGATATACGCCAAGCAAGTGCGGCTGATGGAAACGTTCCATATTTATTGTTAACCGCAAAGCCAGAATAGCCATCCCGTCTAACCGTAGCGGTCAAATAATATTTCCCATTATAGTTGTAGTTCATGCGTGCCATATAAGACACCAAATCCCATTCATTTTTTGGATTGAACCCATTAGAAGGCAAAATTGGGGTTTCACCTGCATTTGGATTATACCACAAAAGATCATCAGTTACAAACCCTGCTGCACCTGTCGTTACCCGTTCAAAATCAGATGATTGTCGGCTATATAGGCCGGTAAAGTCGATGGAGTGGTCGCCAAATGTCGTCTGATATTTCAGGATATTCTCCCAAGTATAATCAAAAAGCTTCGAATCAGACACTTCAGCTAAGCCGTTGTTGGCATCACCCAACCAAGTACCACGTGGCCAGTACAAGGCCTCTTTGGTAAACCGCAAAGTTGTGCCGAAGTTCATCCGATAAGAGAAGCCTTTGACAAACTCGGGTGACAAATCCAAATAAATATTATTGAATAGATTGTTAAATGAATTTTGCTGACTGGAAAGTTCTGTCTCTGCAATCGGATTTACCAATAATTCATCATTGGCCTGAGGAAAACGGGTATAGCTTCCATCATCTTCATAAATCCTGGAAAACGGGCTTAAGCGATAAAATGCTGGCTGGTTATTGATACCCCATACTACGCGTTCATAATTGTTATTGGTAAAGAGTGTATTGTTGCCAATTTTTAGCCATGACGCAATGGATAACAACTCCAAGTTGTTTTTGACAGTGACACGATTGAAACCTGTCCCTTTTTGTAGGCCACCTTCATCTACATATGAAAGGGAAAAATAATTTCTATAGTTTTCACTCCCTGATCTCACACTGATCTGATATTCTTGTCTCAATGCACCCCTATTGAGCATTTCGTCCATCCAATTTACTGACTCCCCGAGTTCCCAACTTTTTAACTCATTGTTTTCCAGAATGCGTTCAGCGATCTCGTCTTCCAGTTCATTGCCAGTGATGTTGCCCTCCTTGATGTGGGCCTGTTTCCTGAATTCATAAAACTGGTCTGCATCCATCAATTGATACTCTACTGCTTCATTTTGGAATGACCATGATGCATTTAGTTCGACTACGGTTTTACCCGCTGTCCCTTTTTTAGTTGAGATAAGTATTACTCCGCTCGCAGCCCTCGATCCATAAATCGCAGAGGCAGAAGCATCTTTCAATATCTCTACAGATGAAATGTCATTTGGGTTAATGTCCCTGATATTGCCCGAAAAGGGAATGCCATCTACAACTATAAGTGGATCATTGCTGGCTGATATGGAGTTCAATCCCCTGATCTGAATGCTACCACTTGATCCCGGCTCACCGGATCCACGGGAAATATTCAACCCGGGAACAGATGCCTGAATGGCCTGAAACAAGTTTGGGTTGGCATTGTCGTCCAATTTTTCAGAAGAAACAGAAGCCACAGCTCCCACAATATCACTCTTCTTTTGTGTGCCATAGCCCACCACAATTATTTCTTCAAGTGCGGTGATGTCAGGGGTCATGGTGAGGTCGATCACTGTTCGATTGCCAACCAACACTTCTTCTGATAAAAAACCCACTGATGAAAACACCAAAACAGCCTCTGAGCCTGGAACTTCAATACTATAATCACCATTCAGATCAGTCACAGTCCCTTGCAAAGTGCCCTTGAGGATCACGTTCACGCCAGGCAGCTCTCCATCATCCCCGGTTACTTTACCAGTGATGGTAACTCCGTCAATGATAATTTCTAAGGGTTTCTCATCCATGGAATCAATGGCCTTTTTGGAGATATGTATGTTGTTGTTGACCTGCCGGAACTTCAAATTAGTCTGTTTTGAAATCTCAAGTAGCACATCTGCAACACTGGCATTGTTGAACTTTGCCGTAAACCGGAATTCGTTATCGAGATCCTCACCATCATAGGAAAACTCATACACAGTTTTAGATTCAATACCGGTGAGCACTTGATGGAGGTTTGCGTTCTCCAGTTTGATCTTTATTAGGACATCTTTTACGCTCTTAACTTGTTGCGCGTTTAGATTACTTGCGTAGAGGGTATTAAGCAACATACAGTTGACTAAAAATACCTGAAGCATCCTTCTTGACATATTCAATAAAATTTGTCGTATTAGTTTTAAATCCATAATTTTAGATGTTTTGTAAAAGAAAAAAAATATTTTTTTCAGCCTGAAAGATGCGTCACCATCTACAGGCTTTTTTTTGCTTTTCAATTTATATCATAGGCATTGTCATTATTGGTTTTTTATCTTTTTTCAATTATAAATCTCCACTCTGCTTTCATCTGCGTGGATGGTATATTCAAAATGGTAAATGAATGAAATGCCTTGCAGTACCTCTTCAAGCGTTTCGTTCTTATAGTTTCCAGAATAGTGGATATTATCCTTCAATTTCAACCTTGAATCCACCTTTATCCCATACCAATCTTCCAGTTTATCCACTATCTCAGGAAATGAAACATCTCTAAAGATCAATACCCCATCTTTCCATCCCAACTCTTGATTGTAATCAAACTGCTCTGTGTGTACCAAGTCGTTATCAATAGCAACTACCTTATTGCCCGGATAAAGGATCACACTTTCGCCACTCAAATTTTGGACTGAAACTTTACCAGTCAAGAGCGACACGTCCACTCCTTTTTCGTGTTTGCTATTGATATTGAAACTGGTGCCAAGCGCAGTTGTCGTTATACCGGATGAAATGACCCTGAAAGGGCGAAGCGTGTCCCTAGTTACTTCAAAAAAAGCCTCCCCCTCCAAATGGATAATCCTTTCATTTCCGTTGAACGGGAACTCGTAGGACATTTTACTGTTAGTATTCAACATAACTTTAGACCCATCTGGCAAATTTGTGGTGAGCTTCTGTCCGTTGTGGGTCGATTTTTCTATAAGCTTATACGCCTGACCAACCTCCGGCCCATGGATTTTGGACACATTATACAATACTGCGAAACAAGAAACGATCAAGGCAATTGCAGCTGCCCATTTAGTCCAAACACCCCAATTGACAGGGTTGGTTCCGCCATGCAAGATGATGTTGTCATCAATGTTGTTTTTTAGCAAATCAATCTTTTCTGCGGTAGGAAAGTCTTCTTTGAGTTGGAAAGCAGAGACAACCTGTTGTGCTTTTAGTACGGTTTGTTGATGCTTTGGATTTTCATTCGCCCACTTTTCCCACGATGGGTCATTGCCATATTTGATCCAATGGACGAAGGAGTCATCCAATAAAAGTTTTTCTAAATTCTTGCTTTCTTTGCGCTCCATAGTGAATAGTGAACAAATTTTAGTTTGACGTTCAATTAATAAATACAATAGCTTGCCGGATTACCCCATTTCCGGATGGTGCTTTTTGATTTTTTTATAAAAAATCAGGGTTTTTATTAAATCAACATTTCATTATTTTGAAAATAACACTTTAACTCCATACACTTTTATGGACATTTAAGTACTCCGCGTGGGAGATTTGTATTAAGGTACTTCAAGATAAGAGCCAATAAAAAACCAGCATAGTGAAATTCTCTTTTAAAAAGTTTAAGGCGCGGGCTGTTATTTTATAAATGGCTTTGATCTCCACGTTCATGATCTCCGCTATTTCTTTGTAGGACAGATCTTCATAAAATTTGAGATAGATGACCTCCTTTTGTTTTGGTGTCAACTTGGTCAATGTACGGTTGAGCTGTTTTACCTTTTCAACGTGGTTTGCCTCTTGGATCATTTTGTCTTCCACAGAAAATTCAAAAACAAAATCCACATGTAAATGCACCATGAGTTTTTTCTGCTGGATGCCTATCTGTCGCAAAATGCGTCGCTTGATCGACAACAAAAGGTAGGCCTTGATATTGTTGGTCTTTCCAAGCTTTTTCCTTTTTACCCAAAGGTCAGTAAAGAGGTTTTGGATGCAATCTTCAATCAGTTCATCATTGGCAGTATAGCGCTTTCCATAATTGAACAACAGCTTGACATACAGATAGTAAATCTGATCAAATGCACTTTTCTCTCCTTGTCGGAGGCCTTCCCATAATGAACCATCTGATGTTTTCAAATCGACTCTTTAAAAAATCAAATATATGGCATATTCCATTGGACTAAAAGATTCCGTTATGGAAGTTCTGAGCGAATGCTTCTTACCCTTCGTACTCTTGCCGACTGTCAACAGGCAAAAAAGCCTTGTTTTTCCATGGAAATGGGCACCGATCACCACTGTATCAATCCATCAAACGGACATTGTACTGGCGCGGGCCGGGTCGATATCCAGTATATTCGTTTTGGTTTATGGAGTTTGCTGTGTAGACAAAAACATATTTGTCCCATGGATTATAAGTGATTATTTCTTCCCTTTCATCGCCACAGATATCGGCAGGGATGCAATGATACCATCCCATTTTCTTATCGCCAATCGGTGGCGGAAGCCCTGGTAATTCAGCATATTTCTCTCCCCATCCATACCACAATACCCCACCATTGAACAACAAGGCAGGTTTATCACGCCCATTCCAAAAGACAGTGGTCATTCCGGTATTGTTGGGCGATTCGTTGAGTTGAAATCGCGTCAGTACCTGACCATCATTGCCCACCAACAAGGCGTCCGGATTATGGCCATTGTAGCGCAGGATCATCTCAGGGCCAGGCAGGCTGTCAGTAAAGTTAGCGATCTGCATTTCCTGTCCGTGAGGTACGACCTCCTCACCCAGTTTCAAAATAACATTCCCCTTATCGTCCATGATGTGGCCAAATCCAGAACCAAATGCCCTCATCTGGCCGTTGTCCCACTCAGTGATCGCCACGGCATCCATGTTTTTGCCAAGTACTTTTTCCCACAAAACCTTACCGTCATCATCCAACAAATAGTACCCGCCATTGACTTCGTCCTTGCCATCGCCGTCTATATCGCCAACAGAAGGAATGTAGGCCGGGCAGTTTTGATACTGATCGTTGGCATTGAAATATGTCCATAATATTTTCAGATTGTGATCAAACGCGACGAGTTGCTTGCCGAGCTTGATGATAAAATCCTGGGGTTTTTCGCTTCCGCTAAAATTGGCAATGAATATGCGATGATGCACCCAGTTGGGACCTTCCCCTTCAAATTGCATTAAGCTGGAAAGGTCCACTTCCTTTTCCAGATTTCCTGTGCTACCGTCACGTATCTGAATGCGTACATTTTCCATGGTAAATGGACTGGAGTCGATGGTGTCCGCATGAAAGAAACAGATCATTTCTGTTTGTCCGTCTCCATCGATATCGTGGATGGCCACAGGGCCGGGTCTGTATGGCTGGATTCCCCCATCACCCACTTGCCAAATCACCTCGCCCTTGCTGGTGAACGCCCCAAGGAAACAGGGCTTGGTTGCTCCCTCTTTATTGCCTCTTGCCGCCCTGTACATCAAAAAATCAGCAGTTCCATTGTTCGTAAGATCACCAACCCTAATATCCCCTCCATACGTCAGACCATCAGTATGCGCAACCAAAGCTGATGGGATATCGATTTTTTTATAAAGCTGTGGACTCCCGTGAGCCTGTAGGTCGCTTTTGCTGAACTCACTTATTTGAGGCTTGGCATTTGTACAGGCGTAGCAAAATGCAGCAAACCATAGGATTGTAAAAACAGAGCTTTTCATAGAACTCAGGTTCATGAGCTTAAATTGATTTCCACCTTCTAAAAAAAGCCCTCAAAATCCATGCCTGCCTCGCCGGTATTTTGAGGGCTTTTTTAGTTACTATAATTTCAAACTGCTGATATCGATCAGGTACATTTGACGCCCATTGCCGCCGTGTGTGGAGTCGATGCAGACCAACTTACCATCGTTGCTGGAGCGTGGGTGCGTATCGCAGCGCCATTCCCCATTGTATGCTAAGGGCTCATGAAACCTCCCAAGGTCTATGCGCTTGTTGGTTTTTTCATGGTATAAATATGGAATTTGTTCCCTCGCCTCTCCTTGTGGATAGGTATCATTCAGAATCCATTCCTGATTGGTGCCCGGCAAAAATGTGTTGTGTCCGTTCACAGTCATCACGCCTTTGCCGACTTGTCTGATATTCTTTGTTTTATCTTCAAACTCATAGAAACCACTTTCCATGCCAATGGGCCTCGTCCATGCCGTGATGTGTTCGGGATCTTTCCATATAAAGTGGGAAGTCTTTCCTGACGGGTCGAGCAGATAAGTGTCTCCGCCTTTCATGCTGGCGGTAAACATTCGCGTGGTATAGTTGGTTCTGATCTTATTGTACTCCACGACATTGTTCAAAATGTCATCAGGTATTGGCGCGTCCCAATAGCGATTGAGAAAAATAAATCTTTCACTGTCCGGACTGATGAGCAGGTGGTTGAAATAGTGCCACTTATCAGAAATGTCTTCGCCATTGATGGGGATTTTAGAAATCTCGTTGTATGAAATGATCAATTTTGATTTTCCTGTGGCTAGATCGATTTTATAAATGCCGGCCTTTTTGGGTGCATTTTGTCCTTTGTACGGATCAATGCCTCCGGGATAGCCGTAGCCCTTTCGGTAATTCTGAATGCGCGTAAAGTCTGTTCCGACCGCCGACTTCCCATCTGGGCTGAGGGTATAGATGGCTTTGGGAATGATGCGCTCTTCTCCAGTCTCAATGTCCTTGAGAATGCTCACAAATTCATCTCCTCGCCTATCGTTCCACATTACTTTGGTGTCGGAGCCAGGCACCCATTGCAGCATACATCCCTGCTGCCAGCCCCACGAACGGCTTTCGCCAATCTCTGTCCATTTGTCGCCATGCTGTAAATCAATCACGCCCATTTTGATCACGTCATCTTTGGTAGGCGAGCGCATCTCAAAATCAACCTGCATGCCCAACACCTTGGTATTGCTATGGTTGAATTGCCTTTTGTCATAGTAGCCAAACCAATGGAACTCCGGGCCTTTTGTGATCGTCCTTACGGGTAAATCGTGCGCCTTGGCCATGGCCAAAATCGATGGCAGAGCCATTGCGGCCGAACCTGCGCTGACATATTGTAAAAATGTTCTTCTATTCATGTGTTGTCAGTTTTAGTAGTTGTTGTAAAATTTTTCTGGCATGACTATATCACGCCGTTCAAGTCTGCTATAAAAACCTGTCTGGTTCCGTCAGGTCCGCCATTGAAACATACTTTTTTGTAGTCCCTGCTCCACACCGGGTGGGCGTCCAACTTGCTAGGCCCCCAATATCTTGACACGTCGTATTGCTTACCAAAATCTGTGTAGATGTTGCAAATAGATTCCTCCTTTTCAGTTTGTAGGTCGATCAGTCTAATGGGTATTTCCCCATTTCCTATTGCCATAGGCTCAAATGGATAGCAATCTGACAACAGATATCTGCCCGACCCATCCACGCTCGGATGCCCACTCCCCATAATTTTGTCACTCAAAATTTTTATATCCCCATTGTCGGCATCGATGGTACAAAACCGCATGGTGTCGTCGCCCATCCATTTTGGCTGCAGGTTCATGATAATTTGTTCATTGTTGGTATTCCAATTGGGATGGTGACCGCCAAAATCCCATTTTTCCCGGGATAGGATTTCATGGATATTTTGGCCTTTTCGGTCGCTGATCAGCAGCGAAGGATTGCGATCATACCTCGGTACTCCATTTTTCGATCCTTCAAAAACCGGATAACGCACTACCAACATAATCTTGTCGCGCTCGGGGCTGTATTTTGTATGAAAGAAATAATAGGCTGCGCCTTCATCATTTTCTGTGCCGCTCAATTTAGCAGCCGCATCTTTCATGGAAATGAGCAACTTTGTGTTGCCTTTTTTCACATCTGTCTCCCAAAGGCCGTCCGTGGCAGAAGCCCCATCAGGCAATTGCTCAAACACGAGATTGTCGGGATCGGGCGATGGAGTGGAATAAGAATATTGGCTGTTGTTCATAAACTCCAGATGAGGCCCGATTGCCGTGCCACACTTAGCATCAAAATCGTAAATCGGCCCATCAAAAGCTTTCGTCTCTCCCGATTCTAAATCGAGCTGCACACAAACGGCATATTTACCATTCAGCAGGTCATTGGTGTACAAGTATCGATCAGACTTGCCCCAGTGGAGGTTTGCCCCGAGTTGATATCCCCAAACTTTTGTTTTATAAACCGAGCGCATCGTCTGCTTTTCCAGGTCAATGATGACGACCTCAGCCATATCGCCCAACTTTGTGATTTTATCCTGATAAGGAAACCTGGTCAATGCCAGATATTTTTGCGACGGACTAAACGGGCAAATATCATAGTAGGTATTGGCAAAAAAGCCATCATCAGGCGTGACCTGATATACCTTGCCCATTGTTTGACCGGGGCGATAAGGTTTGAAATCCACTTTCCATTCCTTGGTCCCTCGCGAACTAAACGCCCAAAGGCCAGGCGAAATCATGCTAAAAACCATGCCTGCCGATGACCGCGCCAAAAATTGCCTGCGCTTCATAATCCTAATTAGTAGCTAAAGTCAAACTTGGCAAATTCCTTTTTCATGCCTGATTCGGCCATGCCAAGCCTCAAGATCCCCAAGACGAGGTCGCCAGTGCCTAGTTTGGCTTCGTAGACGTCATCATCTGTTTCGCGGGCGAACAAACCTTTTTTGTACATGTGCTCGATGCCCATGTCGGCATATTTTTTTGCTTCGGTTTGGTAATATTTATCCTTCGTCAGATCATAAAGGTCCATGTAGAAACCAATGGCCTCGCCAAGATTGAAAGCTGTGAAATTATCTGGTAATGGAGAACCTGGCACTTCCTTTTCGCATTTGATGGCAATCTCCAAAAATTCATCTCCCTCGTTTTGTGATGCTAAATAGGTAGCTGCTCTACCATAGGCAAAAAGGCTCGAAGATCCATAGCCAATCTTCCAGGCGTTGGCTTGGTGGGCGCCTTCCGGTGGTGTCCCGTCGAGGTTTAGCTCGTTATAATAATAATTTTCACTTTCGTTAAAACCGTATTTGTCGTAAGAAGTCATCAACGTCTTGGCAATTCCCTTCATTTTGTCATCGTCAAGTTCCACGGCCGTTTTGTACATCCAATAGGCATACATGCCGGTAGAGCCAATATCTGGCAACTTACCAGCATCTTGTTCGGTAGCATGATAGAAGCAATTGAATACCAGATTGGTAGTGTAGTCGCGGTTATTCCAGTAGAGCAATGCAATTTCCTGAGCCCGCTTTTTCCACAATTCATCGCCTGTCTTTTGGTAGAGGTAAGCAAACGAATAGGAGAACAACACGGTATGTTTGATCCAAGGCATCACTACGTTTTGATATTGTGCTTTGTTCCAAGAAGCATGTCTGTTGAACAAGTAGGTCTTGGTATCTGGCCCTTGAAAATGCCACATCACACCTTCGATGGCTTTTTGAGTACTGGCAGCATCGGCATTCCATAGGCGATACCAAGGAGGAGTCCAGGCTAAGAACTCATGTGGAAAACCGAAAGTATATCTGATATCGTACAATTTGCTCTCAGAAGTAGTGACCGTGTCGCGATAAAAATGATAGTACAGATGTTCTCCCCAGCCGAGCAAGCCTGTTTCCGGGTGTTGGCTCAGCTTCAAAAAATCTGTTGAATAAGCATCTACCGCCTTCGTGTATTTGTCGTCGCCGGTAATATCGGACAACACGTCCATCACCTTCATGGTCATCACATCGTGGTAGTAGTTACTTCCGCCAAGTGCTCGGTCGCTTTCCCTCACGCCCTTGGTAGGGGCGATGCCGCGGATCGGCACGCTCATGTTATTGAGATCGATCACCGACGCCCACATACTTGTGTTTATGGGCCCGTAATGGTCGGTAGCCACGGACAGTAGTGTGTCAGCAAAAGTTTGGACGATGTTGATGTACTTATTAGTTTTTAATTTTGATAAATTACCTGCGGCGTACAGTTGTTGTGAAATTACTATAGCCATGAATAACAGAATAATTTTCTTTTTCATTTAGTTGGGTTTTACATTTAGTCCTTATTTGACTCTTCAGTATATCTAGTAAACACTTTCAACATCGGAGTACTCCTATAATGTATAATACAGATTAGTTTATTTTTACCCCAGCGGCCATCAACTTTCTATTTGGAATTTCAATTATTCATTGCCGTATTGACTAATCGACTTTTAACAATCTCCGATAGACATATTTATAAGCAATCTTCATGTGGAGGTTTATAAGTGTGGACAAAAATAGATAATAGTCTTTTGTTATCCACTTCTTCGTTCTAGGCTTGTTTTACTTGGGATTGAATATTAATCGACACTCAAAATTCAAATCAAACCCTTTTTACATTAAAAAAAAGCCTGTGAAGAGAACTCCACAGGCTTTACCCAAACATTTATTTTATTTCAAATTTTAAGACAACAATATTAGTATCCGTCGTTTTGAGGTACTTCGTTAGAAGCAAGATCAATTTCTTGCTGTGGTATTGGCCTCAGATAGTGATCAGTATTAATCTCGCTATCTGCCGTCCAAGGATTCCATGCTTTGGCACGCTCGATCAATTTTTCGGTGCGTTTGAGGTCATACCATCTGTCGTATTCTCCCAAAAGTTCCCTACCCCGCTCATCCAGGATCATGTCAATATCGATATTACCAGGCGTAGCGCGGTAAGATATGGCATCCATAGAAGAAACATCAGCAGGATTAGCTGCCTGCATTGGCTCTGCACCTGAGTTTGCTCCAAGTGCGCGGTCAACTACCATGTTGTAATAGATATCAGCTGTTCCTAAATCCCCGCCAGTAGCTCCTTTAACTATAGCCTCTGCTGCTATCAAGTAAGCTTCAGCAGAACGGAATAAGATGAAATCAGTTGTTCCTAAACCATCATCATATGGGATATTAGGCTCAAACCATTTCCATGTTAATGGCTGTGCATTGTTTCCGTGATAATTCGTACTATTGATACTCTGATATTCATCCGCATTTATCACAGAGTAAGGCAAATCACCACCCACATCCATTCCACGTTCAGCATCAGAGGTGGCTGGGTTATCCCAAGGTCTGTACTCCATAACCACATCCCCAGCAGAGATATCAAAAGCTGGCATTCCATCTGCTGGGATAAAACCAGGCACGTCTATTAAGGCATACATTCTTCCAAGAAAATTATGATTGTATCGCGTATCTATATCTGAATCATACAATCTATATACTGCGGGAGTCATTATGAATTTACCTAGATATCTGTTATAAAATGAAGATCTCGCCACTTCTCCCGGAACATCTGTACCTCCGCCAAACGGATGATGATAATCATTTCCTAAAGGGGAAGTTACTATATTTTCACTGAACTGCACTGCAAACACAATCTCATCATTTCTGTCATTCTGAGTAGCCGGGGTATTCGTTTCCAGAAGTGGATTTTCATTTCTTGCTGGAAATAAATCAGAATAATTTTCAGCTAAAGGATAGGCTGCAATAATTTTATCTGCATAATCTAACGCTTTAGTAAAATCAGCTGCACTACCACCCAAAGAATTATTGTAATTCCAACCTCGGGTTAAATATACGCGCGCCAATAAAAACTGGGCTGTTCCCTTAGTCACACGGCCATAATCACTGGCTTCTGCGGGTAGTATACCTTCTGCCGCTTCCAAATCTGAAATTATTTGAGAATAAACCTGCGCCGCAGGAACCCTAATCACTTCTTTATTGACTGTGGTAGTCTCTTCCAAGGGCATTGGGATATCCCCCCATTGTTGTACGGCATAAAATAGTGCCAAAGCCCTCAACACTTTAGCTTCTGATACACGAATGTTTTTTAAACTTTCATCCATCCCTACTACCGATTCAGCACGGGTAACAACTGTATTTGTCCTATTTATTTCCAGATACAGATTATTCCAGAGGGTTTGCACTGCTCCAGTGGAAGGACTTAAATTAGCATTATACTCATTCAGTCCACTTCCAATATTTTCGCTGGCTTTTCTCCAATCACCCTGGCTGAATAAATCAGTCCCTTGAAGAACCAAATCACGATCCTTTATCAAATCCCTGAGTAAAGGATAAGTCGATTTTACCAAATCTTCAAACCCTTGCTCAGTTACATAATAATTTTCAGCTGTTTGAAGGGAAATAGCCTCTTCATCTAATAGATCATTACAGCCGAAAGTTGACAAAAGCAACATTGCAGTAACGTATACCTGCCATTTTTTATATATCTTCATTTTGCTATTTTTTTTGTTAATAATAGAGATTAGAAAGAAACATTTAATCCCAATAAATAGGTGGAGAAAGATACTCCATCGGTATAAACATTACCATTATACTCAGGATTGAATCCCGGGGTTTTGGTGAACACAAACGGGTTGTTTGCCTGCGCATATACGCGGAAGTTGCTAAAACCAATCTGATCCAAAGCTGATCCAGGCAAGGTATATCCAAGAGTAATGTCTGAAATCCTCACAAAATCAGCCTTAACTACTGAAAATGAATTTCTGCTGCTTGCAGGACCTGCTCCCCTGAAACCGAAATAGTCATTGGATGGGTTTTCAGAACTCCAATAGTTAAGTGTTGCATCATGGTTGTAGCGGTTGTTTCCTGTATCTCCAAATGTTCCAGTCAGATAACTGCTACGCCATTGCACCCCCTGACGAGTATAGATGAAAAATGAAAAATCGAAATTCTTAAAATTAAGCTGATTACGCATACCTAATAAAAAGCTGGGGCTTTCGTCTCCTACTATAACCCGGTCATCTGCATCAGTGATTTTTCCATCATTATTTTGATCGATGAATTTTCCCTGACCTGGGAGATACCCATAGCTATCAGCTTCTTCTTCTTCATCCAATTGCCAAATCCCAACTGGTTCATAATAATACAACGCATTTACAGCATGGCCAACAAACCTATTGTTCCCGATGTCTTCAGTCAAACCACCGGTCAATTTAGTAACTTCATTGTTATTTTTGGTAAAGCTTATCATGGTGTTCCATTTGAAATCTGGTTTGTCGAAATTTACTGTATTCAACATAATCTCAACACCGCTGTTCTGAATTTCCCCAACATTAGCAACGACATCTGAAAAGCCTGTTGAGAGGGGTAGTTTATCTCCTAGAATAAGATCTACTGTCTTTCTGTTGTATATTTCAATAGCTGCGGAAACCCTGTTTTGGAATAAGCCCATATTGAGACCAAAATTGAGTTCTTTGCTTCTTTCCCACACTAAATTTTTATTTGCCAAATTATTAATGTAGTAACCATTGGCAGATGACCCACCAAATTCGTATGGGATTTGGCTAATAGTAGATTGAGTTCTATATGGTGGTATATTTGAAGCATTACCAACCTCCCCATAACTCACCCTTAATTTTAAGTCAGAAAATAAATTGGTGCTTTTAATGAACTCTTCGTCTCCCAATCTCCATGCTACTGCAGCTGATGGAAAAAATTGCCATTTATTTCCTTCAGACAATTGTGAGGCACCGTCTGATCTTCCTGTAAGTGTAATTAAATACTTATCCATAAAACCGTAGTTGATCCGGCCCATGTAGGATATTAAAGCCCCTTCTATTAAATTGGTTGACCAATCTGTCACCGTGCCATCCCCCAAATGATACCAAAGAGAGTTATAAGGCAAATCTTGCGCGGCCGTATTTGAAGTTTGTCTTCTTTGCTCATATATACTTCCAAGACCCGTTACGGTCAAATTATGGTTTCCTGAATTCAATTTATATGTCAGGGTATTGTCCCAAGTATAATTTGATAAATTGTCCGTACCTAAACTAGCCCTAGGTAATCTAGTGGTTTTTTGAGACTTAGTATATGTCCCCCTAAACTCTCCCTCTTGTTCATTGACTATGGCTGTTGAAATGGATGATCTGAAAGACAAACCTTTTATTGGTGTATAGTCAATATAAGCATTGGCCAATAGGGCTGAGGTCCGACTTTCTCTTTGGTAGTTTTCAGGTTGAGCCTCTACAACTGGATTGATTACCTGATTGTCATTTATTCCCATAAAAAGGGCGTATCCATTCCAGTCCTTGTCTCCAGCTGCATCATTTGATTGTAGATCATTAGTGAAGTTTGTGCCTGTCGGTCGGGCTCTCAGGGCAGACCTCAATGTTTCTAAAGAACCAAGATCAGCTTTGCTGAAAGTATAAAAAGAAGTTACACCTACCTTTACTTTCTTGTTGATCTGGCTTTCCAGACCCGCCTTAACAGAATATCTTTCAAACCCAGTACCGATCGTATTCCCCCCCTCGTTCAAATAACCCAGAGAAAAATCAAAGGTAGTCTTTTCCGTACCTCCAGATATGCCAATGTTATGACTTGTTTGTATTGCATCCTCTGTGACTAAATCAACCCAGTCCGTGCTATTGCCAGATTCTACCAAGGCCAGTTCGCTTGCGGTTGGTTGTCGGCTTGAAGGCAATGTATTACCTGTTTCCTGAGGCCATAGTTCAAACGTATGACGGGCAAATTCCTGTGCCGTCTGAAAGGTCGGCATATGAGCCATTGTTTTCACACCTCCATATCCACTGTAACTGATTTTTGGAATTCCTGACTTCCCTCTTTTGGTAGATATTATTATTACCCCATTTGCTCCACGCGAACCATAGATTGCAGTGGATGAAGCATCTTTCAAAACATCCATTGTTTCTATATCATTAGGGTTCAGCAAATTCAGATCCGCACCGATCACACCATCTATTACGACAAGTGGCTGGCTCTCACTCGCACCTTCAAAATTACTCAACCCCCTGATATCAATTGTGTAACCTTCGCCTGGATTGTTACTC
>JAUHYU010000090.1 GCA_030426345.1 Bacteroidia bacterium | reverse complement strand
CGGTCACGCCTCACTTCATGGTGCGCACCACAAAGCCAAAAGCCGTGGCTATCAGCGCAATAAAGCACCCCCAAAACAACAACTTGTCATGGGAGGGTTCGATTTTTTTTTCGTTTTGTTGCATAATTTTGTTTATAGGTTTAAGTAATTACTATCATCCAAATTATGGATGGTATTTTGAATGATTCCTTTGGTTAGCACCCCATTACCGTCCTTGAGGGCAAAGGCAATTTCCATTTGCCAGACTGGTTCGATATCTGGGATAACAATCATAATTGTTTTCTTGTCTTCTTGCAACTTTACAGATGAAATTTCCAACTGTTTTTCATTATAATGATCCGATCCATAATTTCTGGTCCTTTTTAATTCCCAAGTTTTTACCTCAAAATTGGAAATATCCTCAGAAGATACGCGGTCTAGTTCTTCCGAAAACCGGACACGCATCCCTATTTTAGTTGCATTTAAATCAATTGGTACAAGCACGGGTTTTCCTGTATATCTGATTCGGTACAAACCTCCAGCTTGATCCATTCTTTGTGTGCCCCAAGCAGACATGCCGCAAGCATATAGTTGTCCATCAGCAGTATTGAACCTTCCGCGCATTACCCCAGTTTCAAAATATGGAATTGGCAATTGATATAATCCTCCCTGCATCTGTCCATTTATTTTTTCATGCGGCAATATAAAAACTGTTCCGAAACCATACGACAAGCTAAGTAAACTTCCGTTAAATGGCCCCCAGTTTTTGCTCTCAACCCATACTAATTCAGATGGGGAGCGATCTATTTTTTTATCCACCCAAGCCATTGGCGGAACCATTCCTGCATCCGAGCTGTCTACTGGTGGATCGTACCCAAACATATTTCCATAAAACCCGTTGTGATCAATCCAGTTAATACGGTTCATGGGATTCCAATAGCCTTCTTGATCTGTCACAAAAAAACTTCCATCAGGATTGATACACACACCATTGGCAGCGCGCATTCCGCGCGCAATAATTTCAGATTTTGACCCATCCTTACTGACCTTGATTAGGGTGCCATGTTGTGGAACCAACGCCTCCCGTGCATGGCGGCCACTTTTTGCATAATATAAATTCCCTTCAGCATCTACCTGCAAACCCATAGCAAATTCATGAAAATGATCTGTGACTTGATGATCATCATTGAAACATTCGTAAAAATCTGTCTCACCATCTCCATTCAAATCAACCAATTTCACCAATTGATCCCGACATGTCACATAGATTTGTTCATCAATAACTCTCACACCCAAAGGCTGGAAAAGCCCGGAAGCAATGCGCCGCCAGATCAGTTGATTATTGCCAAAAGTAAGCCCCTCGACTGTCCAAACATCTCCTTCAGTACAACACACCACCGCCCTGTTAGCATCTTTAAAAAAATCAATGCCGCTCATACGCAAGCGGCTTTTCCATGGATTATCAACCGGCGCATGGAGCATATCCGTTTCAAAAGCACCACCTTTGGAATAAGCCCCAATGTTGGTTCTAAGTCGCTCCGGATAATGCTCGGCTCCTCCTTTGGTAAACTGAGTAAGTGCAATTGGACCCTCTGTAACTTGCTTTAAGTTATCCAAATCCATTGGCAACTTTGTAATCAGCAACTTCAAATTCCTTTCTCCTGACCCTAAAATTTTCATGGAAATCTGACCCTTTTCATTGACCAGTTCAGCTCCTCCCCCCACCAAGGCCACGCCGATATTATCATTGGCCACATGCATCTTTAGGTTTTTAGCAGCATTTTTAATCTGAATTGTACGAGTGAACACAATTTGATTTTGATGTTTTTCCATCCCTAATAGCTCTAGCACATCCGCATCTCCTACACGATATGAAAAAACCACCTTATTTCCATGATGGTAAATCCCTTTGTATTGTACCCAACTATGGGGCAATGGACCGAACTTCCGACCATCCCTTGCCGTGAACCTGGGGTCATCAAAAGAACCGGTTTTCGGGTTTGCCCATCCGGGCAATACTGGATTGCTAAAATGCACCTCACCAACCGTTCTGGGAGAAATATTGTGACGACCATTTAGCAAAATTCCTTCCCAATCTATAAAACCTTCGCCAGTCCATGCTCCCGCCACACGCATCAGATCGTGGTCAAAAACCATCCAGGCCTTTCCCGCAGCGACACCACCATCGCCCTCATCCAAACGCACAGCTACGCCCTTATAGGCAAAATTCGCATTGGAAAAATTTTCATCTTTGAGCGGCGATTTTCCACCGGACATATTTCTTGGTGACGTTTGCGCGTCTGCAACTTCATAGGTGTAAGTGAGAAAATCACCGTAGTCCATATCTGCCCAAGGTTCCTTTGGGGCTGGTTCAGGGCCTACTTCACTGCCGACAGGAAGACTTGCCAAATACTCCGAGGCAACTGGAAAGTATTCAGTGATGTTATCCTTCTTCACAAATTCCTCACGGATATAATGGATGACATCATACTTTTCCTGTGGCACCAATTGCAGTTGCGGCGGCATACCTCCCGTTCCTCTACTCAATATCTGATACATGGAAAAAGGGTCACTTTTTGCTTTGAATTGTTGACTCCAAAACTTGAAGGCAGTCGGCAGAGAACCCTCGTGCTCCGGGTTACCATGGCAATTGTAGCAGGTAAAATTGTAGATTTCCCTACCACGCTTGAAGGACTCTTTATCAAGATCAGCAATCATACCGGCATGATCAATATTCTTTTCATATTCCGGAAGCTGGTCTTCATTCAAGGTGTATTGAATATTTTCTTCGAGCCCACCATCACTTATGCAGCCAAGCAAAATGCTTACCATTATAAGTATATAAAAACCAGAACTGTTAATGCTCATTTCTGATTTTATTCTTGAGATTGGGCAACACATTGCTGCGTAAAATTGGGTGTGAGATCAACAGCTTTTACAATTTAAATCAACAAAAATTGAGTGCTTTATATAATTCTGACCACTCAGGCTCTTAAAAATTCAATATACGGCAATTATATAAATTTTCAATGGGTACATAAAGAAGTAAAATGAAAAAGATATTGATGGAATTAGACTTTATTTTCTCTCATTTCAAATTGGAAATTTCTTTGCAAATTGGTAAAGCGCGGTGTGTAAGACAGGTTGTAAGTACATAAAAAAGCCATTCGCATTGAAATGCGAATGGCTTTTTAGATGAGGGAGGATTAGAAAATAAGTTATAAATCCGGTCAAAATCCATGAACCAAAATCTCTTTATTCTAATGGAATCTGATCTTTATTCTCAGCCAACCAACTATCAAAATTCTTCAATGATGGGCTTAACGATCTCGAAAACCCAAGATCCCGCGCGCCACAAAAATATTCCTCAAAGTCATGATAAAACTGAAACATATTCCCAAGATCCTCTGCTCCAGGAAATCCAAACCCTCGATAAACTTCTGGCGATATTGCATTGTACTTCACTTTTTGCCCAAGAGCTTTTGATAGGGAATCTGCCATTTCTTTACCAGTCTTGTGATCACCCGCTATGCCTACAGTTTTACCGATGAACTCATCCCCCCGTTTAAAAATGCCATAAGCGCAAGCACCAATATCATCCGCTGCAATGCCTGCAAGTTTTTTGTCTCCAGCTGGTAGCGTAAAAACTGGATTTCCATCTTCATCCTTTTTAGGCCCCATGCCAAAGTAGATTAGGTTGTCCCAGTAAAAGGAAGTAAGCATACATGTAACGGGCAGACCAAGTTCTTTAAAAATATGATCCGCCTCGCCTTTGGCGTCGAAGTGTGGTACTTTGTATTTTCCCATCAGGGTAGGCATTCTGTCATCATCTAGCGGTACCCATTTGCGCGTATCTTCCAGCGTAGACCAAATTACATGCTTCACACCGGTTGATTTTGCGGCCTCAGCCATAGCTCTGGCATGTGCCATTTCTTTTTCTGGGGAAAAATGTTCCCAAAAAAATGTAACACAGTACACCCCATAGACACCCTGAAAAGCACGTTCCAAACTTGCCTTATCTTCTACATCTGCTTCAACCACCTCTGCGCCGAGAGCAGCCAATTGCTTTGCTTTATCAGAATTGGCATCACGAGTGAGTGCTCGTACACTAAACTCGCTGTTGGTATCTTGCAATATGGCACGAGCCAATCCGCCGCCCTGAGCCCCAGTGGCTCCTACTACTGCAATTATTTTCTTTTGTGACATAATATAAACGGTTTAATACCACCAAATCGACAGTACCATAAATAACTAGAGAAATCCCGTGAAGTTTGAAGAAAGTTGAATTTGTTTTACTGACCTCTTGTGCTATAGCAAATGAAATTCAAAATATGTGGCAATAATTTTTACATTGGATATTCACAGGAATTGTATAGTTTAGAAGTTTAATTTATACCCACATCCAACATGACTTATATCAAGACAGGAATAGATCAACCGGGCATTCTTGAATTGTTACTTTATAAAGGGCCAACAGGCAAAGCATTGTCCCAACTCGCCCAAACCTTGCTGCATGGAAAATCTGGGCTTTCTTCAGGTGAGCGAGAGCTGATAGCCTCTTATGTATCTAAACTAAATGACTGCAGTTTTTGCCATAATTCCCACGGCGCCGCAGCCGATGCACATTTTGGCGACAATGGGGAAACGGTGAATTGTGTGGTCACCAATCTGGAAGAAGCCCCCATTTCCGACAAGATGAAATATCTGTTAAAAATCGCTGGTAAAGTTCAAAATAGCGGCAAGGAAGTTATCGAAAGTGATATTGAAAATGCCAGACTATTAGGCGCAACTGATGAAGATGTGCATGACACGGTCCTCATCGCAGCAGCATTTTGTATGTTTAACCGATACGTGGACGGACTGGGCACAAACCTCCCTAAAAACCATGAAGAATATAAAGAAATGGGAAAAAGGCTTGCCACTAAAGGGTATAAATATCCTCCACTTTCACTAAGAAAAATGGTAATTTGGTTAATGAATAGAAAGAGTTCTAAAAACTAGACTACTAATTTATTTGATCAAGTGCTACAAGAAAATAGATAGTCATCCTCTACCTCTAAAAAGGTGCATCTCCACCTAACGGCCCGCTGCCTCCCGGCTGATTGGCTTTACTTTGGAAAGTAATTGTATTGGTTTCTTGATTGAATTGCCCTTCAAAGTCGCCGCCACCAGTTGGAAATCCTCCGCCAAAATTATTATCTAAATCACAAAATTTGGTGAATTTTCCAATAAATTTCAACCTCACCGTGTCCAATGAGCCATTTCTATGTTTGGCAATAATGACCTCACCAACACCTTGCACGCTATTGCCTTCCTCATCAGCATCTATACCATAATATTCCGGTCGGTATAGGAACATAACCATATCGGCATCTTGTTCAATAGATCCAGATTCCCTAAGGTCAGAAAGTTGCGGCTTCTTGTCTCCTCCCCTTGTTTCCACGGCCCGGCTCAACTGCGACAGCGCGATGATTGGGATGTTCAATTCCTTAGCGATATTTTTGAGAGAACGGGATATTGAGGCAATTTCCTGCTCCCGGTTTCCTCCTGCACCACCACTTTTGGAGGTATCTCCCGACATCAATTGCAGATAGTCAATGATGATCAACTCGACTCCATGCTGTGCTACAAGCTTTCGCGCTTTGGCACGAAGTTCTAGAATGGTCAAAGCAGGGGTATCATCGATAAATATCGGCGCATCTGCTAATTTCGCGGTTTTATGAATTAGTTGCTCCCACTCGTAATCTTGCAGGTTGCCCTTTTTAATCTTTTCGCTTTCCAACTCTGCCTCAGCAGAAATCAGTCTATTTACCAGCTGAATGCTTGACATTTCCAGAGAAAATATTGCAACAGGTTTATTGAAGTCAACTGCCGCATTGCGCATAGCAGACACCACAAAGGCCGTTTTTCCCATACCAGGGCGTGCCGCAATAATTACCATGTCTGATTTTTGCCAACCTGAAGTCATTCGATCTAGGGCTGTGAATCCTGTCGGAATACCAGTAAGTCCATCTCCCTGTAGCTTTTTGGCCTCTAATTCCTTCATTGCTTCATGCATGATAGAGCGCATGTCTGCATAATTTTTTCGAATGTTTATTTCAGAAACCTGAAACAATGATTGCTCAGTTTTGTCCAAAAGCTCAAAGACATCTACAGTGTCTTCGTACGCCTCATGATGGATTTCTGATGCTACCCTGATCAATTCTCGCTTAATGGCTTTTTCTATAATGATCCTGGAATGGTGCTCAATGTGGGCCGCTGAGTTTACTTTGGAAGTAAGCTCGGTGATGGCATAAGCCCCTCCAACAAATTCCAGCTTCCCTTTTTTACGCAAATGATTGGTAACAGTCAAAAGGTCTACCGGCTCGGAATTATTGAAGAGATCTACAATAGATTCATAAATCTCTTTATGGGTTTCCTTGTAAAAAGTCTCCGGCTTCAGGATGTCAATCACATTGGTAAGTGCATCCTTTTCCAGCATCAATGCACCAAGCACAGCCTCTTCGAGATCTAAAGCCTGTGGTGGTAACTTCCCAAGACTTTCTCCAATGTCCTGATTTACCAATTTCCTAGTTTTAGAGCCTAATCTTAGTGATTGAGTTTTTCCCGATTCCATAAATAAAAGTTACAAATAATCCCTTCAAAATCCATAGAAGGTAATTGCAAACTTATGAGATTAAATAGGCAACTGAAAAGAATTCGATGGATAAAGTTGTCCACTTTCACCCTTTTCCACAGAAGAAATCCGCCATGAATAAATAGGTCTAAAATTAACCATCGTATTCCACAAAAAAACATACTTATCCACATAGGTTTCCACAATTTAATAACAACAACTATTAAAGCAGTTCTTTTAAGGGCAATGGATTTCACTATATTTGTCGACATATCAATTTGTTATATCTTTGATCTGATAACAATCACATAGATGACATCTAAAAAGAAAGAAAAAGTACACTTTATAGCCATTGGTGGCAGTGTGATGCACAGCCTTGCCATAGCACTAAAAATGAAAGGTCTGGAAGTCACTGGCTCTGATGACAATGTTTACACACCTTCCAAAGAACGCCTCGAAACCCATGGACTTCTGCCCGAATCGTATGGCTGGGACGATAACCGAATAACCGAAGATCTTGATGCGGTCATCCTTGGAATGCATGCCAAAGATGAAAACCCCGAACTCAAAAAAGCCAAAGCACTTGGGCTTCCGATCTATTCCTTTCCGGAATTTATCAGAAAACAATCAGACGATAAGCAACGCATAGTAATCGCAGGAAGTCATGGGAAAACAACCATTACCGCCATGATCATGCACGTGTTGCAGTATGCCAACAGAGATTTTGATTATGTAGTAGGTGCTTATCTCGAAGGGTTTGACAACATCGTGAAATTGTCTGAAGCACCAATTATTATCATTGAAGGAGATGAGTATTTTTCTTCGGCTCTGGACAAAACACCCAAATTCCTCAACTATGAGCATCATATTGGTCTGATCAGCGGTATCGCCTGGGATCACATAAATGCTTATAAAACCATAGACAATTACGTAAAGCAATTCGAAATATTTGCAGATAGCACGCCAAAAGGCGGAACTCTCATCTTTTGCGAAGAGGATGATATGGCCATGGTCATTGCTAGTAATCAACGAACAGATGTAACTCAGATACATTATCCTGTTCATCCTTATGTACTTAAAAATGAGATCACATATCTGAAAACTGATTCTGGATTGGTTCCAACAAAAATTTTCGGACAGCACAACATGCTCAATCTGAACGGTGCCAGACGCCTACTGAGCAGAATTGGAATCACAGATGAAATATTTTACGAGGCCATTAGTTCTTTTGAAGGGGCATCCAAAAGACTACAGCTACTCAAAAAAAATAAGAGCACTTCTGTTTTTTTGGATTTTGCACACGCACCTTCAAAGGTGGAAGCAACTACTTCTGCATTTAAAGAGAGGTTTGCTAAGAAAAAGTTGGTTGCCTGTTTGGAGCTGCATACTTTTAGTAGCCTTAACAAGAATTTTATCAACAACTATCAAGATACATTGCGAGCTGCAGACGAGGCATGTGTTTACTTCAATCCTCACAATAACAAGCAAAAGGAAGAGAGCAAGATAGAAATTGAAGACATAAAAAATGCCTTCAATTTCCATGAATTGCAAATATTCACAGAAGCAGAGGCTTTGCAGAACTATCTCCTACAAAAGAACTGGCACGACAGCAATTTGTTGTTGATGAGCTCAGGACAATTTGGAAATATCAATTTACAATCTATGGCAAACAATATCGTCGATTCCACTAATTAGCAAATCATGAATTTAAAACTAAAAAATCCACTGGCATTTTTCGACCTGGAAACGACCGGATTAAATATTGTTCATGACCGGATTGTGGAATTTTCGATTCTAAAGATCTTGCCAAATGGAAATGAAGAAAAACTAACTAAACTGGTCAATCCCGGCAAGCCAATCCCCTTGGAATCCAGCCTCATTCATGGCATATATGACAAAGATGTCAAGGATATGCCTTCCTTTAAAGATGAGGCCAAATCGCTGATGAAGTTTTTGGAAGGATGTGATCTTGCAGGTTTTAACATTTTGAAATTTGATGTTCCCGTTCTGGTTGAAGAATTTTTACGAGCAGGTATTAACTTCGACATTTCGAAAAGAAAACTTCTCGATGCCCAAAAGATTTTTCATTTAATGGAAAAACGAAACCTTTCCGCAGCCTACAAATTCTATTGCCATAAGACTTTAGAGAATGCACACAGCGCCGAAGCCGATACCTTCGCGACTTATGAAATTTTCAAAAAACAAGTCGAATTGTACGATGGTCAGGAAGTCGAGGATATGAAAGGAAACAAGCTTGGCGTGATCCAAAATGACATGGGGACTATCCATAACATCACTTTTCAAAAAGTGGTAGATTTAGCCGGCAGAATGGTTTTTAACGATCAGAATGTGGAAGTTTTTAATTTTGGGAAACACAAAGGAAAAAGCGTTTTGGACGTACTGGCCAAGGAACCAAACTATTATGATTGGATTCAGAAAAATGATTTTACCCTAGACACAAAGCGCAAACTGACAGAGATCAAGTTAAAGCAATTCAATAAAAATTAAACATTATCACTCAATATATTATGGGAAAAACCATCATCGTTTCTAACAGGCTTCCAGTAAAAATCATCCACGAAGATGACTCATTTTATTATATGCCCAGCGAAGGTGGTTTGGCTACAGGATTGAGTTCGATATACAAGGAAGGTAATAATCTTTGGGTGGGATGGCCCGGTCAAAACATTAAAAAGGAAGCGGAGCAAGAGCAGATCAAAAAGGATTTAAAGTCCGAAAATATGATCCCCGTATTTCTCACACAAAAGCTAATTGAAAACTTTTACGAGGGCTTTAGCAACGATACCATTTGGCCGATCTTTCATTACTTTCTGCAATATGCCAATTTTGACCCTCATCTTTTCGATGCCTACATCGAAGCGAATAAAGTTTTTTGTGATGCTGTAGTTGAAGTAGCTGCGGAAGACGACATTATTTGGGTTCATGATTATCAATTGCTGTTGTTGCCACAGATGATCAGAGAAAAACTACCACATGTCGGCATTGGTTTTTTTCAACATATCCCCTTCCCTTCCTATGAGGTGTTCCGAATGATGCCGTGGCGCAAAAAGATATTGCGGGGTATGTTGGGAGCAGACCTTGTAGGGTTTCATACCTACGATGATATGCGACACTTTTTATCATCAGTAAGCAGATTGGTAGGTATTCCAACTTCACAGGGCAGGATTGAAACTGGAAATAGGATCATAGAAGTAGATTCGTTTCCCATGGGAATTGACTACAATAAGTACGCGATGTCTGCCGCATCACCCAAGACGATTGACAAGGAGATCAGTTACCGGGCCTCACTTGGCGATCAACAATTGATAATTTCTATTGACAGATTAGATTACTCAAAAGGCTTACCCAAGCGCTTGGTGGCATTTGAGCTTTTCCTGAAAAAGTATCCAGAATTTCAAGAAAAGGTTTCTATCATCATGATTGTTGTCCCATCACGAGACAATGTAGGCCAGTACAAAGAATTGAAAGAGGAAGTTGATTTGTTGGTGGGCAGAATCAACGGAAACTTTGGTAAACTTAACTGGACTCCTGTTCACTATTTCTACCGATCTTTTTCATTGGAATCCATCTCTGCCTTCTACAGGATGGCACATGTAGCCTTAGTCACTCCGATGCGCGATGGCATGAATCTAGTGTGTAAGGAATTTATTGCGAGCAGGCTGGACAAGACGGGCGTACTAATTCTCAGCGAAATGGCGGGAGCTTCCAAAGAGCTATCCGATGCTATCCTTGTCAACCCCAACGATGATGAGCAAATGGTTGAAGCTATCTACCAGGCACTAAACATGCCTGACGAAGAGCAAATTACCCACATCGGCACCATGCAGGAAACATTAAAGCGCTACAACATCAACCATTGGGTTTCTATTTTTATGGAAAGGCTTGCACACATTATAGAGGTACAAAAGTCCATGGCAACTAAAAACATTGATGAGCAAAACAGCCCCACTATCGTTGAGGCATTTTCTAAAGCAAATAACCGCATACTCTTTTTAGATTATGATGGCACACTTGTTGGGTTCCATCCGGATCCGGCAATGGCCAAGCCTGATGCCGAACTTTTGCGTACTTTGAAAAAACTTACCGCAAATCCTAAAAATCGTGTTGTGATTATTAGTGGTCGGGATCGGGAAACCCTAGAAGCTTGGCTAGGTCATTTTCCTCTGGATATCATCGCAGAACATGGTGTATGGCTCAAAGAAAAAAAGAAGGAATGGCATCCTATAGCCAAATTACGCAACCAATGGAAAAATGAATTCAGGCCAATCATTGAAGCTTATGTCGATAGGACACCTGGTTCCTTTATAGAAACCAAGGATCATTCGTTGGTTTGGCATTTTCGCAAAGTAGAAACAGGGCTGGGAGAATTACGTTCCCGCGAATTATCAAGTCATTTGAAATATTTATCTGCAGAAAAAAACCTCCAAGTGTTAGAAGGAGACATGGTAGTCGAGGTCAAAAATGCAGATGTGAACAAAGGACGTGCAGCCCAAAAATGGTTAGATACCTTTGAAAACGATTTTGTAGTAGCCATTGGCGACGACTGGACGGATGAGGATACTTTCAAGGCAATGCCTGAAGATGCCATTACCATAAAGGTTGGCAATACTTCTTCAGCAGCAAAATACAATGTTCCTTCCTTCAAAGAAGTTCGTAAGCTCTTGACTGCCCTGGCAAAAGAATAGCTAGGTTATTTCATACTTGAACAATCTTGCTTAAACAAAAAAGTGTCTGATCTCCATGGAGATCAGACACTTTTTTTATCATTTTAATATCTTAATGTTGATGTCCACCTGGGCCATGGATATGTCCATGCTCTATTTCTTCTTGAGTAGCTTCACGCACATCAATTACCTCTCCGGTAAAATTCAATTCCTTTCCTGCCAACATGTGATTAAAATCCATTTTTACAGATTCTTCATTCACTTCCATCACTGTGCCTTGTAATGGATTTCCATTTTGATCCTGCATTGGAATTACCTGACCAATATTCAACATACTGTCATTCACTTTTCCATCTACCATAAAAGTAGAAATTGGCAGATCAACCAAAGCTTCCTCATTGTATTCGCCATAAGCTTCTTCGGCAGAAAGTTTAAAATCGTACGCTGTGCCGGCAGTGAGGCCTTCGAGGTTGGTTTCAAACCCTGGCACCATCATTCCGATCCCGTGAATAAATGATAAAGGCTGGTCTTTTTCTGCTTTGTCGACGACTTCACCCTCCACTGTCAAGGTGTAACTTACTGACGGTACTGTGTGCTTTGCAATTTTCATGTTCTAAATTCTAATTGAAATATTCTTTTTTACAAAATTAAAAATTCTTTAGCCCAATTCCGATTTATACGCAATTTCTATGCACAAATGCTCCAAATTTCCATGAATGCTCAATTCTTAGAAACAAAAGCATCAAAAATCCATGGTTTGTTACTTACAATAATGGGGCGATCAACCTGCCAAAAGAACCGATAAGTCTGATGTGCAATGCCCTGTTTTTCCAAGCGATATAGTCCAGCTTTTCTGCATACTTTAGGTCATCCAAAAAATGCCCTTTTAGCTCATCAGCTACACCCTGATCAAAAAACACCGCATTGACTTCGGCATTGTTGTCAAAGCTTCGATAATCCATGTTGGCAGATCCAACAGTACAAAGCTCCTCATCAATTACCATCACTTTGGAATGAATCATCCCCTTTTTATAAAAGTAAATATGTATATCGTTGCGCAACAGCTCGCCCATATAGGTGAGGCTGGCGGAGTGAACAAATAAAGAATCTGACATTTCCGGCATCAGCAACATTACCTTTACACCACCTTTAGCACTGGTTTTCAAGGCCGTAAGTACACTTTCGTTTGGAATAAAATAAGGAGTTGTAATCAATATCTCAGACTTGGCTGAATTGATCATGCTAAAATATCCTTCCATTAAATTAGCATTATCAGAATCGGGATCGCTACTGATGATGGATGTGAGCACTTCCCCTCGCTTCGTGAAATATGGAAAATAATCAACCACTGGCAATAGCAATTTTTTGCTTACAAAATACCAATTCAGGATAAACAAAACCTGGAGTGCAGCCACAGACTCCCCTTCGATCATGCAGTGAGTGTCACGCCAATACAATTTAGAATCCTGATTATTGATGTACTTGTCAGCAATATTTATCCCTCCGACAAACCCGATATTACCATCAATTACGACTATTTTCCTGTGGTCTCGATAATTGACTTGATTGGCCAGTTGAGTGAAAATAACCGGATGGTATTCTCGAAATTGCACACCGCTTTGCTTCAGCCTTTTCATGGATTTTTGATGGATATTATTGCTTCCCAAGGCATCAAGGATCATCCTGACTTCCACCCCTGCCTTTGCCCGTTCACACAAAATATCCATAATCTGATTGCCAACAATATCATCTTCAAAAATATAATATTCCAAATGGATGTGGTGCTTTGCCGCCTTCAGCTTTTTGAAAAGTGTCGGGAACTTTTCTTCACCATTTTTAAAAATCTCCACACGGTTGTTGCTGGTGAGTGTCGAGTAGTTATTGCGCCAAAACAAAAATGGAAGTTTTGCCTTTTCTTTCAAATTTTCTTGTACCTCTTCAATATTCTGTCTTAACAGATTGTCATATTCCTGAATCCATTTTTGAATTATTTTTTGATCCGTAAACCCTTTGCGGGAATACATTTTTCTTCTACGGAAATTTACTCCAAAAACCAAATATATCAACATCCCGATAACAGGAAGTAATACCATCAAAAGCAGGTAAGATTGGGTTTTAAGTGGGTTTTTATTCTCTAAAAGTATGCGAAAGAAAAAGACTATCACCACGGTATAGTAAACTCCAAATATGAGTAAATAGATCAATTGAAGTTTGGTCATGTTTAGTTATTAAGAAAAAATATCATTGTTAAAATAATTACTCTTCAAATATGAATTTAGCCGAAACTGCATGTTCCAAAAAGCAATTTGCTAATTATTAATCTGAAGAAACAATCAGGTTCAACCCTCCTCTTTATTTTCTAACGAATCACTTGGTTCAATAGATTTTTTCAACCCATGGATTTCCTGCGAAAGAAATGTATGTGGAAACTTCTTGACCCCGGGAAATCCCAGTTTTATATCCCGCCCTTTGTAAGGAATACAGGCAGTTCCAAAAAGGTAATCCCAGATACTAAGTGAAAGCCCAAAGTTAACCCCATATTTATAGCCTTTGGGAATGTCATGGGCATGGTGCCAAATATGCATGGCAGGATTGTTAAATATGTATTTGAATGGGCCGAGATGGACGTTCAGGTTGGAATGGTTGAAATGGCCGATACTCAGGGCAATAATATGCACGATGAAAAAATCGTCGATACCAAAACCAATCATGGCCAATGGCACATATTCTATCGTACGATAAACCACCGTTTCCATCCAATGAAAACGCAAATGTGCAGCAAACCCCATTTGTTCCACGCTGTGGTGCACTTTATGAAATTCCCAAAGCCTTGGGCTCCAATGCAGCAACCGGTGAACCCACCATTGGATAAAATCTCGCAGCACAAACATTGTAAGCAATTGAACCCAAACTGCCCATGAACCTATCTCGATCGCCACAACATTTTTGACTCCAAAAAGCCCCAAAAAATCATTAAATAAATTTACCCCAACTTCTGATACAGCATTGTAAATGATGAGTGAAAAAAGGAAGAAATTGAAAAACATATAGAAGAAATCCAGCCAAAAATCCTTACGGAATTTGGGTTGGTCTTTGCGCCATGGAGTGATCAACTCAAGTGCAAAGAAAAAAGCACTAACAACAATCAACCAATAAAAATAATTCTTGAGGTGCGGATGTGTGATTTCATGCACGAGGTAATTGGCATAACCTGTATATCCATCTTGAATTATTTTTATATATTTTTCCATAGTATTGTTTCAGAATTCTAGATGCGGGCTCCCCCTTTTAATATCTAAAACAAATTCCTATTTCAAATATATAGTCTTTCCCTCTTTGGCAGAGCGAACCGCGGCAGTCAAAATTTCGACCACAATCATGTTATTTTCCATGGAATACAGCCCGTTTTTGGGATCAACTTTTCCCCGTACTACTGAGGCAAAATAGGCAAATGGATCCTTTTGTTCATGCGGTAACGGATCCAATTCTAAGGTCTGCTCTTCTGATTTTGAGACCCTGCTTTGCAATGTGGTGGCATTTGGCGCCTTCAACTGCCCATATTGTCCATAAACCTCAATATCCTTTCTGCTGAATGGCCAGTTCCATGAAGCCTGAACGATCGCCTGTGCATGCGGGTATTCTAGGATTATCGTTGCTTCATCATCTACCTTAGGGTATTTGTCCGGTTTGATTTGCTGTGTAACGGCTGTAACAGATATCGGCCTTTGATTGCCCATCAACCAAGTGGAAAGATTCGCTCCATAGCACCCAAAATCTATGATTGCCCCACCTCCATTCTTAACAGGATCAGTAAGCCATTCCAAAAATTCTTTACTGGTTCCAATCTCAATAGGCCCCTCATGACCGTCATGAACTACAATTTTTCTAATCTCTCCTATTTCTCCGGCTTGAGTGAGTTCATGGATTTTATGGTTGCTTGCGTACCATGAAGTCTCATAATTTGTCAAGAGGTGAATATTGTATTGATCAGCCAAGGCCTGCATCTTTTTTGCATGCTCATTATTGACAGCCAATGGCTTTTCTACCATGACATCAATGCCGAGAGGGGCGCATTTTTCTACCACCATCAAATGGTCATATATACTTCCAAATGCGCAAACTGCTTCCGGCTTCACTTCTGCAAGCATTTTGTCCACATCTGTGTACCAAATGCTTTCGTCCAATTTGCTGTTTTTTAATAGCCTTTTGGCTAGTTCTGCATTTGGTTCTACCAAACCAACAAACTCTACATCGCCAAAATCTTTTCTCTTCATGATCCATCCTACATGACCGTGGGTCATACCGATTACAGCCATTCTAACAGGTTTTTCCTGAGCCTTGACTTCACCGGCAAAAAAGAAAATCAAACACAAACTAAATAATGCAAAGTATTTTAAAGCCTTCATTCGAATCGGATTTTTAGTATAAAATAAATGAACCAAATTATTACTCAAATATCAAATTAGTGTGGGATAATCTAAGCTAAAAATACATTGAGAATCCATGGAAAATCCATGCTTTTTTGCCTCCAATTTGTATCAAGTCACATATTCTTCACGGATCACGAGAGCAAACTGATTGGTCTCGATAGGCAAATATCCTTGCTCATAGCAAAAATAATACACTTTTCCCGACTTAGTTTTGTACACGTTTGTGAAATAGTTGAAGTTGTAGCCCAGGTCCAGAAGTTTGGTTTTGCTGACTTTTGATTTGCCGTTCGGATTAAGCTCTGCCAGTATTTTACGGTTCTTACGCAAAATGCGATTTACGTTGCGCATATAGTTGGTAGAGTCGGCATTCTGTCGGTTATAATAAGTAGTTCGGCACTGGTCAGAGCAGAATTTTTTATCGCTACGACCTACAAACGGTTCTCCACATTCAAGGCAATTCTTTTCCATGGCAAAATTAGTATTATCTATTTCTATGTATGAATAAATACATCTTTATAAACCTATCCATCTTTCAAATTTAGGCTTATAAAGTTCTTAAGCAAACTTGTTCAGTGACTGTAGCGCATGTACAATACAATAAAAAATCCATGGATTTTAGGGGCTTTTTGCCTGGTCAAACTTTGTATTGTGTGAAGCTGTTGAGCGTATTTGAGGATAGCAGGCCTACTGTTTTTTTTAGATGCCAAAAAGCATCCTTTTTCCATGAGGTTCTTATTCCATGCAGTTTAACACTGTTGGCGACTGAATCCAAATTCACATTTTTTGAGATAAACGTAATGTCTTTAAAAATGAATCTGTATTTGGTAATATAAGTGGTTCCAATCCTACCCAATCTCGCAAAGCATTTCTTGTGATTATTGCCTGCGAACACCCGTCTGTTGTCCCAAATTTTTGACCTATTGAGTTCGAAAACCCACCATCTGTACAAGAGAATTGCATAATATTATTTATTGATATTTTTATTATATCACTTTTTTCGTTTTCGGTAATATCAACATACGGTTTTATAGCGCCCAGTAAGTTAAGCGGGTTTCTAACCCAAGTCGAATTTTTGCATTCTTCTTCCCGTATGCACTTTAATGTGCTTTTGAGAATATTGTTTGCATTTGGCATTTGCCTGTCATTAGTTCCATAAAGGCTGCTAACTTTAAACGCCCCGGAAAGTTGAACATACAATGAACCACCTCCCCAAAAACCATTTTCATTTTGCGTATCAGCTAGGAAATCAAACATTGCATCTACTATTTGTTCTTTTAACGGACTACTAAGAGATGCAATCACATTACCCTGAGCAGACAAAGTACCTCCTGCCCTCCATGGGTTTTCTTCCCAACCCAGAGCTTCGAGCCAATTATTAAAATTATCAACAGATTTCAGATGAACTAGAACATCATTCTCAATATCATTATTTCCTTTGATTGTTGGGTATGGATATTTGGAACTAGCCCCCAATCTTTTAAATGCACCTTTCACATAACCCAGCGCTCTACCCCGTCTCATATCTATATTGCGATGTTCGTTCGGGTCGTCAAAAAAACCAGTGACAGGATCTTGAAAAGCTTGCAAGAAACCTACCCATTGCTGCTTGAGTGAGTCCGGGACAGTATTTATTAACCCATTGTCATCAATTCTACTAATCACCCTGCAAGTAGATTCAATCCTTGGGGGTGTCTTCTTCTGGAGGCCATCATAAAACCCTCCGGTAACAGGATCATACAAATTGGCATAAAAAACGAATAGGTTTTCATACGCTTTGTCAAGTTGTTTTACTTCTAAAAGCAATTCATTATCCTGTTGATTTTTGCAGCTGATTGAAACGCCGGTTAAGGCCAAAAAAGTTAAAAGAAAATAAATTCTTTGCATGATTATAAAAAGTAAATTTTATGAGTTAATTCTTAAGTTTTTATGAAATTTTCGCGATTAATAATCATGGTTTATTTTACTATTTTTACGGCATTCATCGAAGTGGTCGCTTCAAAAAGCCTATACTTTTCATGGATTTTAGAGGCTTTTTTTACTTAATCTAACCATCCATCCTTTCTGTAAATATCAATCGCTTTGGAAACCATTTGTTTGATTTCAATTTCAAGTTCTTTATCCAAGTACTTGACGTGAAAACAGGATTTGCCTTTTTTGAATTTCTTTAATCTATCTGATATGTTTTCAAATTCTTCAGGATGAGTGTAGGCAGGGTGGAAATAGAATCGTACATCCTTTTCCTTAGGAACTACGCTAGAAAAATATATTCCTTTTACCATTTTTTTCCCTTGAGGGGCTTCTATAGTTCCATTTACTTCAAAATTAGAAGGTTTATTAACCCTTACTTTAAGCGGTTCAAGAAAATCCTCAAGTGTATTTTTAAGTGATTCTCTTATCTCAGCAATTTCTGTTTTCATTATTATGGTTTGTTTCTAACGCTCGGGCTAGCATATGGATCTTGGCATCGTGTGATGGCCTAAAGCGGCTCTTCATGCTCGGTATTATTATGAGCCTTTATTTCATTTTTTTATAATTCTTTTTCCACCAATTATAATCAGAGACTTTATAAATAAGAGGTTTGAGACTTTTATCAAAGTGTTTTTGTGCGTCAAATGAACATCTACTTGCTAGTAACTCACTCATTGCCCTATGTTTCGCAATCAGCTGAAGAAAGCCAAAATTAAAATCTTCCAAGGATTCTTTCTGATCCCAAGTAGCTTTAATCTCATCATCTGTTAAGTCTGGTTGGCTTTCATAAAACTCATCTAACATTTTGACTTCATCTAAATTTGAAACGAACTCCATAAACATATAAAAATCATCTTTATTCAATGAGTATTTAGCTGAAAGGTGTTGAAAATCAGAAATAAAGGTGCCTATAGGATAATTAAAACCAAATTTTCGAATAATATCCTTCGGTTTAAATATCATAGGGTTGCTCAAATAATATGACCACAAAACAATATTTATCGATTGATTAAGACTAAGCCAAAAAAGCATCGTATCTAAAGAATATTCATGCTGCAATTTTCCATTACCTCTCATTGAATCTATAGGTTTGTATGCATGTGAAGATGTATCAGATAATCTACCAAGTATTACTTGAATTTTTTTCTTTATGGGTTTGGCAAAACTACCTTGTGGTAAAAAGGTATTTGCCATTTTTAAAGCGGAAGGGGATACTCCATTTTTTAAATAATCTTCCAAGGGAGCATATGAATTATTAGCCTTACATATGAAATCAAAATAACATTGTTTTATATTGAATTCGATGAATGTCCTAAGAAGATGTTGAGCTGCAGAAAGATAATTATTGAACCCGCAATAGAAATATTCTCTTATCAAGTGTAAACCTTCAAAATAGAAATAGGTCTTTGCATTAAATGTATCGACATTGAAATTTTCAAATATCTTCCCAGTAAAGAGATCTTGAATATTTATTAAGCTTGATATTTTCCATTTTAATGATTGATATAAGTCCTGATAGGGGAATCCTTCTTCATTTTCTAGTATGTCAATAATAGTTAATGCTTCTTTTGAGAATCCATTTTTGTCTAAATTTAATATTGAACAAAGTTCTACTGACTTGATACCTTCTTCTTCTTTAAGTGTATTCACATACGAACCAACCACAGAAGTTCCTTCATTTTCAAATATATATTCAAATAATTCTTCCTTTTTCATTTTTTAATACCCCATAAGTACGGCTAAACCCAATTGGGTTTAGCTACATTTTAGTTTCCAGTCCTCAATCTATAGAATAATCATGAATTTTAGTTTCAAAAGCCTTTGAAATCCATGGATTTTAAAGGCTTTTTAGGCCAAATACCCATCAAGAGGCACTGCCACTCCTAAAGCTTAAACTCATCAATCATTTGTAATCAAATACAAACGTTTACAAACGTATGTTATTCGTAAGTAAAGGCATCTATATACAAAGTGGGACAAGGAGGTACAGAGTTTCAGGAAGGGATTGTGATTTGTTTTTTTTACAACTGACTTAAAACATCAAAATGTTTTATCCTTCTGGGACGATTGCAACAGTCAGGGCAAAAACTACTATTCAAAGAGCGTGTATAAACTGCCAATATTGCTAACCATCTACGATAGCCCTCCTGGCGTACGGCCAAAACCGTGATTATTTCTTAGTATCTTTCTTGTCTTTTTCGATTGAGACCTTTAGAACATCATCTAAAGTCCCTTCAATGGCCAATTTGTTGTCGTACTTCTTGGCTCGTTCCTTTTTTTCTTTCTTTTTATCCGGCATAACCATTATTTAAATGCAAGTTACAAAATTGATAGCAACCATTTCCCTAATTCAAAAAGCAAAAAGATGCCACCAACTACAGCGACACCAATAAAACCGTTAATCAAACGGTCTTTTATGTTTTGCTCTTCATACATTATCCTATCAGCTTTTTATAGCTCAATACGCTTTCACTTTGACTAAGGAAATTATCAAACCTTCCTTGGCTACTTAAATCCCTTGTATTGAACCTTGAAGCAAATTCGTCCAAGTATCTTTCTAAGTGCTTTTCGCTTACTTGATGATACACACCGTACAAACCTCTTTTTAGAACGCTCCAAAAGTTTTCTATTGTGTTTGTATGTACATCCCCTGCAACGTAAATACTAAAGGCATGTTTTACTGTATCGTGTGTATAGTTCCTTCCAAGATTAGAGTATCCTGCAAACTCGTCAGTATATATTTTAGATCCCTTTGGCACATGCTTGTGGATCAATTCTACCATATTTTCTTTAGTGGCTCTTGGTACATGCTTTAACACTACCTTACCATTACGCTCTATAATTCCAATCACTACCTTTTTATCTACGAATGCAGCACCATTGTTTAATTTGGTCTTATCATCCAATGAACGTCTTTTATGAGCGTGCTTGTTCTTTTCCTTGCCACCTATGTATGTTTCATCAACTTCGACCGTATTGGTTTCACCTAACATTTTCGGGGCTTTCTCTTTCAGCATTTCACGGATTCTATGAAGCACAAACCAAGCTGTTTTTTGAGTGATTCCCAAATCAATTGATAACTGTACCGAACTGATACCCTTTTTATGAGTAGTAGCTAAGTAGATCGCTGCAAACCATATTCTAAAAGGTATTTTAGAGTTTTCAAAGATTGTACCTACTCTAACGGTAAACTTCTTGTGACAGTCCTTATTTGAGCATTTATAGCCTCTATTGGTTTTGTATGGCTTCTCACTTCCACAATGTGGGCATACTGGATTGCCATTCCATCGGATGTTTTCATAGTATTCAATTCCGGCTTGTTCGTCCTTGAAAAAATCTAAAAGCTGTGGTAGTGATTTGAAGTTCATAGCGTTTGTTTTTAATTATAATGTAAATATACACTTTGTCCCTCTAACTACCTAATATTTTGTTGATTATTTTCAAAAAAAGACACAAAAAATTAAAACCTCCTCCATTCATGCCTTTCTGAATTATCGCTACTTTAGCCCTGATGGACCTCCAACACCTGAAGATCATCTCCGCCGGTGCCGGCAGCGGCAAAACCTATCGCC
>JAUHYU010000089.1 GCA_030426345.1 Bacteroidia bacterium | reverse complement strand
GGGAAAGTATTTGTATCCAGTGATAAAGTAAAGAAACCTGAAGCTGTCAGATACGGATGGGCATCCAATCCAAAATGCAACCTTTATAATAAAAACGGCCTGCCAGCCTCACCTTTTAGAACCGATCGATGATTGGCCAGGGAAAACAAAGCCTAAATAGGTTTGAGCGTTTTATGCCTTAAAAAAGCCCCTTAAAACCATGAATTACTTGACTCATGGTTTTAGTGCTAAAATTTAAAAAAGGCATTCTGGTTTATTCCATTCTCCATTTTAGAATATGTCTTTTTTTTGCACAATTAAAAAAGATCAAAGGTAGGGAATTAATGAGTTGAGGTGTCTTTTTAATTGAGCCCTGACGATGATCATATTTGTCAACGATTCTGTTTAATCTCTATAAGTAACTTCAACCTAAAAGATGGGATCTAATGCAATTTTTTAGAAACATTTGGTTTGGAATAAAAAAGTTTAACAACGATTTTCAGTGCACTCGAAAACAATGAAAACATATAGATTACTTTTATTTGGTTTGGTCTTGTTTGTTGGGTTTCTTTTTTTTCAAAGCCAGCCAAAATCCATGGGTTCTGAAAAGAAAGGACAACCCAACGTGCTCTTTGTGGCTTTTGACGATCTCAACGATTGGGAAAGTGTGCTGGCCGGCCACCCACAAGCACATACTCCAAACTTTGATCGATTGGCAGAACAGGGCATTTTATTCACCAATGCCCATGCCGCAGGGACAATGTGCAACCCTTCGCGGGCTTCTGTAATTACAGGTTTGCACCCCACAGCTACTGGGGTTTACAGAAATAACGACACGCCGTTTGACTTATATAAAACCAAACAAACACTCAATAAACATTTCAAGGACAATGGTTATTTTGTGGCAGGTGCTGGGAAAATTCTCCATAAATTTTACTATGAAAAAGATGATTGGGATGAATTTGTTGGAAGACACAAAGGCGAAGGACTAATTACAAATCGTGAAAATCCTGATACTGCAAGCATCACCAAGCTGCGAGGGTCGAGCCTATCATGGGGCCCATTTAACGCCCCGGATTCCATGACTTTTGATGCCAAGTCGGTGGAGTGGGTAAGTGAGCGGATCAACAGAAAACACGACAAACCATTTTTTTTAGCCTGTGGAATTTTTCGTCCACATATTCCTTGGTTCAATCCACAGCAATATTTTGACATGCATCCATTGGATAAAATAAAACTTCCGCTTGTCAAGGAAAATGACTTGGACGATGTGCCACTTATTGGGAAAAACATTGCTTTTTCCACAACGAATTTTACCAAGGCCAATGACTTGCGGAATTCTGAACACAATACAGAAAATGAAACTTTCAAAAAAGATGGCCAATGGGAAGAAGCTGTTCAGGCGTACCTGGCATCTGTCAGTTATGCCGATGCACAATTTGGAAAATTGCTTGATGCTTTGGAAAATAGCCCATACGCCGATAATACCATCATCGTGCTGTGGAGCGATCACGGCTGGCATCTCGGCGAAAAGGAACATTGGCGCAAGGCCACGCTTTGGGAAGAGGTGACGAGGGTGCCATTGATCATTTCCGCACCGGGAATGCAGGTTGGGGAAAAAAGCAAGGAGGCAGTTAGCCTAATCGATATATTTCCAACTTTGATAGAATTGTGTGGTTTACCTACTATTGATGAACTTGAAGGAGAAAGCCTTGTTCCGCAGTTGCAGAATCCTAAAGCTCAGAGAGATATGCCTGCGATTTCCAGCATTGGCCCAGAATACCACGCAGTACGGGATGAGCAATTTCGCTATATTACCTATGGAAATGGCCAAGAAGAATTGTATGATCATGACCAAGATCCAAATGAATGGACAAATATTGCTGACAATCCGCAATATGCTGAGGTAAAACAAAAATTGAAAAAATAAATCCCAAAAAATGGAAAAGCCCCCACCTTGGGTGTTTACAATAATTAGAAGATGAAAAAACCATCATATTTCCATGGAATAATTTGGAGAAATATTTTTGTAACACTATTTCTCATCGTCTGCATATCACAAGTATCTATGGGTTCAGATGACGGAATTTCTGGGAAAAAGAAACAATCTCAAAAATCATATACAAATAAAGAATACACTTCCAATAGTAAGCCATGGTCTTATTGGTGGTGGATGGGAAGTGCGGTGGACAAGAAAAATATAGATTATAATTTAAAGAAATTTCAGGAAGCGGGATTAGGTGGTGTACATATTGTTCCGATCTACGGGGTAATAGGTGAAGAAGTAAATTACTTGAATTATTTATCTCCAGAGTGGGTGGAAATGCTGGAGTATACCAGTAAAAAATGTGCAGAATTGGGACTGGGCCTTGATATGACTCTTGGGACAGGGTGGTGTTTTGGCGGGCCGGAAGTAGATGAAAATTCCGGTAGCATGAATAGCCAGATTCAGAAAATAATTATGGATGGAGGAAAAGTAAACCTGGACCTGTCTGAGGAAAGCAAATACGACTATAACCAGGTGCAAAGTGTTTTGGCTGTTTTGCAGGATGGATCTCGAAAGGATATTACAGCACATGTCAATGCAGACCAACAATTGATTTGGAATGCGCCAACAGTGCCAATCACCTTATACGTGATGCGCATGGAGGGGCCAGTATTTAAAGTGAAGCGCCCGGCTCCAGGCGGGGAAGGGTACATGCTCGATCCGTTTTCTTCCTCTGCCGTCAGCAAATATACAGATGGATTTGATACCGTATTTCATGGAAATTTGAGGCATTACGTGCGCTCTATTTACCATGATTCATACGAATATCAGGCCGATTGGACTCCCGATCTTTTTGAACAGTTTCAAAAAAGGCGTGGCTACGATCTTCGATTGTTTCTTCCCGAACTGCAAGAAGGCAGTAGCGAAACCGCAACACGGGTTCGTGCAGATTATCGGCAAACCATGTCTGAATTGCATGAAGCATATATCCAAACCACCAAAGACTGGGCTGGGGAAAATGGGTTGTTGTTTAGGAATCAAAGCCATGGATCTCCGGCCAATTGGTTGGATTTATATGGTATTGCCGATATTCCGGAAACGGAAACTTTCGGGGCTACCCCATATGAGATTCCCGGGCTTACCCGTGAACCGAAATTTATCAATAATGATCAGCCCAATCGTTTTGTATTGAAATTTGCTTCTTCTGCCGCACATGTTATGGGCAAGCCATTGGTGAGCAGCGAAACAAATACCTGGCTGCGAGAACATTTCCGGGTGGCACTTTCCCACAGCAAACCAGAATTGGATCAATTGTTTTTGTCGGGGATCACTCATGTTTTTTACCATGGCATTCCTTATTCTCCTGAAGAGGCAGATTGGCCGGGTTGGCAGTTTTATGCCTCGACCAATTACGGACCAACAAATAGCACATTTTTCCATCAATATGGACAAAATGCATATATCGCAAGATGTCAGGAAGCTTTGCGTTCCGGCAAGCCCGACAATGATATATTGCTTTATTATCCCATTCAGGATATTTGGCATACTTCTCCGACTAAAAGAAAACTGTACAAATTGACTGCCCACAATTACAAAGATTGGTTTATGCCTTTCCCAATTCAAAAGGCAGCGAGGGAACTTGATAGCCTGGGCTATTCCTTTGATTATATCTCCGATAAGCAATTGCTGCAAAGCAAAACGGAGAATGAATTTCTGCAAACGCAGGGAAATCAGTATAAAACGCTCATTATACCAAAAACAACTTATATGTCCATTGCTACTTTGCAGGCCATACAGCAATTGGCATCCGATGGAGCAAGGGTGATATTTTTAGACGACCTGCCAAGTTTTGTCCCCGGTTATTTCCAATACGAACAAAGAGAAACAGACCTGAACAAGGTAAAATATGAGATAATAAAACTGCCATCAGATCATTTGCAATTGGTGAAATCGACGGAATCTCTCGATGCTACCCTTTTGAAATGGCAAGTGAACAAGGAACAATTAAATGCACACGGATTGCCATATATTCGCCGTAAAACCGAAGATGGATACATGTATTTTATTTCCAATATCTATGGAGGTAAAGATATTGACACTTATGTGCCGCTCGGAGTCATGGCGAAAGATGTTGTTTTTACCGACCCGATGTCGGGCGAAAGAGGTAGGGCAATTCTACAATATAAAAAGGGTGTAAAATCCATGCTATTGCAAATAGATCAAGGACAATCCTTGATCATACAAACGTTCGACGATTCTAGTGCGGAGCAAAAGCCCTGGTCATACATCAAGTCAGAAGAAAAGCCAATAGAGATATCCGGCAATTGGAAAATTGAATTTGTTGATGGTGGGCCAAAATTGCCGAAAGCTATAGAAACCCGTGAATTAAAATCCTGGGCCGACTTGGGAAATAAAGAGGCGGAACGTTTTGCCGGTGTGGCACGATATTCTATCGAATTTGACCTAGGTGAACTTAGTGCAGATGACTATATTCTGGATTTTGAAAAAGTAAAAGAAAGTGCCGTAATCCACATCAATGGGCATGAACTTCCAATGTTGTTTGCACATCCCTTCAAAACATTCATTGGAAAATATCTGAAGAGTGGAACGAACAAACTGGAAATTGAAGTAGCCAACCTCTCTGCCAATCGCATCAGGGATTTGGATCAGCAAGGCGTAAAATGGCAAAAATTCCATGATATCAATTTTGTGAATATCGACTACAAACACTTTGATGCTTCCAACTGGAAACTCATGGAGTCGGGGCTAATTGGAAAGGTGAATTTGGTGCCGGTCACATTGATATCGCAGGATCAATAATTAATTCATATTTAAAACGTGATGCTTACAATGAATAAAGTAAACCGATGGATGCTGAAAGCAACTATAATGTTGGTAGTAGTTTTTGTGATAATGGTGCTATCTTCTTGCGGGAAAGAAAGTAAAAAGGAAACCACTGTCGCTAAAAGCCCCAATATTATCTTTATCCTTACTGATGATCAGGGGTGGACGCAAACCTCACACCGGGCCGATCCAGATATCCCGGAGTCAAAAAGTGATTATTACGAAACGCCTAACATAGACAAACTAGCTAAATCAGGAGTCATGTTCACTCAGGGATATGCGCCAAATCCAATATGCTCACCTACCCGAAACAGCCTGATGTTTGGGCAAAATGCCGCACGCCACATCTATAATAAAGATGCAGATTGGTATAAAGAAACTGAAGATTGGTTGACCTTGCCTAAAGCAGTTAAAATGGCCAATCCAGAGTATAGAACAGCCCATTTTGGTAAATGGCACATTGCCAAAGTACCTAAGGAGGCGGGGTTTGATTACGATGATGGGATGGCATCCAATAGCGGAGGAGAAATCTTTGGAGATGGTTTTCTGAATGCCAAAGATTATACAAAACCAGCAGATATTTATATGAAGGAAAATAAGATCGGTAATCCTACCAATACGAAACGGGCAGGCAAGCCAAGTGCGCACTGGAATGATAAAAACCCAAAGGATATTTTTGGGATTACAGCGCGCGCAACGGAATTCATGAAGGAAAGTATAAAGGAGAAAAAACCGTTTTATGTACAGTTGTCGCACTATGCCACGCATTTGTCGTTGGTTTCCGGCAAGGAATCCTATGAGTACTTTAAGCTGAAGAAAAAGGGCGAGCGCCATACCAACCCTGAATTTGCAGCTATGCTCAAAGACATGGATACTAGCATTGGGATGATCATGGATTTTGTGAAGGAAGCGGGGATTGAAGACAATACCTATATTTTCCTGATGGGGGACAATGGTGGTAGAAGTACGCTAAACCAGATTGCCGTTATCGATGAAAATAAGCAACTGGAAAGTGCGTATTATTCTACTCAAAGTGACCGAAATATGCCGTTACGTGATGGGAAACACTCATTTTACGAAGGAGGCCTTCGGGTTCCTTTCATGGTTTCCGGACCGAATATCAAGGCCAATAGGGTGTCTAGGATTCCAGTTACCGGATTGGATTTTCTGCCAACTTTTGCCACATTGGCCGGGTATAAGGGCGAGTTTCCCGAATATCTCGACGGTGGGAATCTAGTTCCTGTATTGCTTGAGGACGCCAATGAGATAAATCGTTCTCAAAAAGCATTGATTTTCCATCAATCCTCGCATCGCAAGCCGCGAAGTGCAATTAGAAAGGGAGATTATAAGCTCATCAAGTATTGGAGCAAAGAGGGTAAATATAAAAACACACCTAAGTTGGAGCTTTATGATTTGTCAAACGACTTGAGCGAATCTACAGATCTGTCAGAAAAATATCCCGAAAAAGTCAAGGAGCTAGAAATAGAGCTAATGGGTTTTTTGGGTGAGGTCAATGCAGAAACAGGCATCCGAGATATCGAAGGAGCTTATTATCGTTTGATGGACGACCTTAATAAAAAGTGATGAAAAAGCATTAAAAATCCATGAATTATAGCAGAAGAAAATTTATCAATAATCTGGGCGTCTTGATTCCGGCGACAGGTATTTTGGGAGGGTTAAGTGGTCGTGCATTTGGGGCAGCCAATCTAAGCAAAGTGGATTCTATCTTCCTATATTTGATTAATGTCACCAAAGAGCGGAACTTCAGTCATTCCACCTGGCACAACCGTCAACATATTTTTGTAAAAATTCAATCTGGTGAGCATGCTGGATGGGCGGAGTCACTGGCCAATAAAAATGATCTTGATTTTGATATCGGAAAATGGGGCAGTTTCCTGAAAGAATTGAAAGGCATGTCCATCGAAAAATCTATAGATTATACGCGAGAAAAAGCACTGACTAAAGAATGGAATGCCAAAAAAAGTGAGCCGGCTTTGATCGCTTTGTATGACCTTTTAGGAAAAATTGCCGGTAAACCAACAATAGAAATGTGGGGGTTGGAAAAAAGGGAACCAGTGCCGGGGTTGTTTTGCATTCTTGAAAAAGATGTGGATCAAGCACTCATCCAGGCAGCTATTGCCAGGGAACAAGGACTCACGACGCACCTGAAAGTAAAAATGTTTGGTGTTCCAGAAACAGATCTTGCGCTGACCAAAGCATTAAGGAAGTTTTTTGGACCTAATATGTTTATTATGGCTGATGCCAACCGCGGTTATAAAGAATGGAAGAATCTTGATGAGTTGGCAGAAAGTATGAAGGAACTTCATAGTGCTGGCTTGGATGCTATGGAAGATCCGGCAGAGCTAACCCATGAGCAATGGGTTTCGCTACAACAAAAATTAGGCGACTTTAGCTTGATCCCTGATCGCCCGATGCGCCCAGCTTTTAAAGCTGTGGATTTTTACAATCCTGAGATGGGAAAATACTTTAATATCCATCCTGACACCATGGGCACATTCAAGGAAGCCGTGCAGTTGGGCAAGATGGTGAAGGCAAGTGGTCGCGGTCTTATGATTGGTGATAGCAGCCTTATTGGCCCGGCGTGTACTTTTTGGCAACAACTGGCGATAGGGCTTGGTGCATCATGGATTGAGGCAATTGAAAAACCGCAGGAATCAGATGTTTTTCAAAAATGTGTAGTAGATTCGTCAACTAAGATTAGTCACGGAAAATCAACCATTACGAAACTTAAACCAGGGTTTGGTTTGATCATGGATGAAAACAAACTGAATGAATTATCTGATAAACAACAAGAAATCTAATTTTATAAACATGGATACCATCAATTTTTCAAAATTCAAAGGGTTTTTATTCCTATTGCTCACCTTATGCATTGGTATTGAGGCCAATGCTCAAAAACCTGCCGAATTGGTGTATCCACTTTTAGACGCCGCCAACTCCAGATGGTTTTACTTTACTTCGGCAACTCGCCCATTTGGCATGGTCAACCTCAGTCCGGATATGGGTGTAGGTGGAGCCTGGGAGTCGGGATACCGATATAACAACGATAAGATTAATTTTTTTAGCCATGTTCATGCCTGGCAATTGTCGGGAATTCCTGTACTACCTACTACTGGGGAATTTAAAGGTCACTTGGGTGCGAGTACCTATGGGTCGGTGTATTCTCATGACAAGGAAGTGGTGAAAGCTGGATACCATTCAATCGAGTTGGAAACTTATGGAATTCAGGCGGAATTAACGGCAACCACACGGGTAGGGTTTCATCGATATCATTACCCTTCAGGGAAAGAAAAATACGTGTTGATGGATTTGGGAACACTTCTCGGTCCTAGTGGAACAGAAAAGGGCTATGCTAGACAAAAATCCAAAACTGAAATAGAAGGTTATGCATTGATGGAAGCCACACGCAGAAGGCCAAAGGCAACCTATATTTATTACGTACTGCAATTTGATACACCTTTCAATACGATGCAGTCTTGGAAGGACGGGAAGTTACTTGGTAAGACCAAAAAGTTTGAAGATAGTGATGGAGGTATTTATGTAGATTTTGAAGGAACGGATGCACAGACTATTCAAATGAAAGTCGCAATTTCATATACCAGCATTGATGGTGCTAGAAATAATATGGAGACGGAACTACCGCATTGGGATTTTGATCAAGCAGCAAATGAAGCATTTGAAGATTGGAATAATTGGCTAGGCAAAATAAAAATTGAAGGGGGAAGCCATCAGGAGCAATCACGGTTCTACACAGATTTGTGGCATGCGCTGCAAGGGCGCAGAATTATTTCCGACATAGATGGTAAGTATTGTGATATGACGGGGGATGCACTGATAATTGGCCAAATACCCCTTAATTCCCATGGGAAACCTTCTTTCAACCATTATAATTCTGATTCATTTTGGGGAGCGCAATGGACTTTAAATACACTTTGGCACCTTGTGTACCCTAAGGTGACAGAGGAATTTGTCAACTCTATGCTGCTGATGTACGACGATGGTGGGTTGATACCACGTGGACCGGCAGGGGGAAACTATACCTATGTGATGACAGGCGCATCTTCTACCCCATTCATTGTAAGTGCTTATCAAAAAGGCATTCGTGGATTTGATGTGGAAAAAGCTTATGAGGGAATACGAAAGAATGCGATGCTTGATGGTATCATGGCCAAAGCTGGATATGAGCACGGAACAAGCGTTGGTGGTGGATTAAAGTATTATATAGAAAATGGATATGTTCCGTATCCAAACCCTGACAAAAACAGAGGGTTTCACAATGAGGGAGCAGGACAAACTTTAGAATATTCTTATCAGGATTGGTGTTTGGCACAAATGGCAAAAGCCTTGGGTAAAGAAGGTGATTACGACCTGTTTATGAAAAGGTCACAAAACTACCGCAATGTGTGGGACGAGGAGGCGGGGTGGATGCGTCCTAGGAAACTAGATGGAACATGGGAAGAACCTTTCAACCCAATTCTAAGCCATCACGGTTTTGTGGAAAGTACAGCTTCACAATCGACTTGGTTTGTTCCCCATGATATGAATGGGCTTTTCAGTCTCATGGGTGGAACGGAAAAGGCGGCAAAAAAACTAGATCAACAGTTTCATATTGCTGATGTGCATGATTTTATATCTAAATCATATAAGGCAGATAGATTTGTTGATAGAGCCCGCCACAATACATATCTCAACTACGGCAATCAGCCTTCTATGCAAGTAGGGTTTATTTTTAATTATGCGGGCCAGCCTTGGTTGACACAATATTGGACGAGAGAAGTTGTTAACAGAATTTATAGTCAACTTGATCCACAAAATGGGTACAATGGCGATGAGGATCAAGGATTGATGGGAGCACTATCGGTATTGATGAAAATGGGGATTTTTGAAATGCGTGGAGGAGCTGGTGTCAATCCTGAAGTGCAGATTGGAAGCCCTCTATTTGATAAAGTTACCATACAACTGAATCCGGATTACTACGAGGGTGGCGAGTTTGTGATCGAAGCCAATAATAACTCTGATAAAAACAGGTACTTGCAATCGGTAAACCTCAATGGTACGAACCTCAATAAAGTGTGGATTAACCATGATGATATAGTAAAGGGAGGAAAACTGAAATTAGAAATGGGGAGTAAGCCAAACAAAAGCCTTGGCTCATCACCAGAATCTCTACCGGAATCTGTTACCAAATAATGTTAGCCCAAAAAAATTAACGTTTTCAATCTTATAGTCGACAGGATTTATAACTATTACTACTCTAAATTTAGTGTTTAAGTCTGTTGGTCACTAAGCAAACTGGAGACGAAAATATCGCTCAGAAGAATTTACGGGACGTATTTTAAAAAGCGTGTATAGAGCATATAAAACACGCATTCAATTTGTGTATATTAAGATTTAGAGGCTTTATGGAATACTGATAAATTTCATTTTAACAATATGAAAAGGAAATTGATTTTCACCCAATTTTATGGTTTGTTTGGTTCTCTGTTACTTTTTTGCGCTACAGTTATGGGGCAAAGCAAAGAAGTAGAAAGCGATGTCATCTATAGCGAAACTCAAGTCCCGTTTTATGAACTGCAAGACCCGCTGGTTACCATTGAGGGCAGTCGGATCAATACTACGGAAGAATGGCTCAACTTGCGACGTCCTCAGATTATGGGCATGTTTGCCAGCACGATTTATGGTCGCGTGCCCGAACCGGAATCACCCGTTTTAGTGGAATATAAGACATTGAGCGAAGACAAGGATTTCTTTGACGGACGCTGTACGAGAAAACATATTTTGGCGACCTACAGCAACGAGCGAGGGAGAGTTCAAATGCACCTTGCCCTATTCGTGCCAAACGATGTGAAAGGCCCGGTGCCGGTTTTGCTGCGCTTGGGATTTGGCGATGTGAAAGGCCAGAACATAGAAATGGAAAACATCCAGGCGTACGGCAAGCTGGGTAATGGCACACCATTGATAGATTTTTTGGACAAAGGCTTTGGTGTGGCGTGTATCAAAGGTGGTGAGGTAATTGGCGATGAAAATAGCTTCCGTAATTCTATTCAAAAACTGTACTATAAAGGCAATCAGTCCATGCCGCGCGCTGACGAGTGGGGTGTGATCGCCGGGATTTCCTGGCAATTATCCAGGGCGATGGATTATCTCGAAACAGATGCAGATGTCGATAAGTCGAAAGTAGCCATTGTGGGATTTTCCAAGCTTGGAAAAGCTACGCTGTGGGCCGGTGCACAAGATACCCGGTTTGCCATGGTATTGTCGCAAAATTCGGGCTGTGCGGGAGCGGCCCTTTGGCGGCGTAGGTTTGGCGAAAACTTGAAATACATGTGCCGATTTCCACATTGGCTTTGTGACAACGCCCAAAAATACATTGGCAGGGAAGAAGATCTACCCGTGGACCAGCAAATGCTGATTGCTTGCATCGCACCGCGCCCGGTGTACATCACAAGTGGCATCAACGACCTGTGGGCAGACAACATGGGCGAATACATCTCCGCGCACAATGCCACGCCTGTGTATGAACTGTTTGGTTTGGAAGGGCAACCGACCAAAGAACGGCCACGGGTCAATGAGCCTGCCGCGGATCGCGCCCTTGCCTATAGCATCCGATCCGGAGCGCATGGCTATGAGCCTACCGACTGGGTGCAGTACATCAATTTCATGGATTTTCACTTCAATAAAGAGGGGCAATAAGATGAGAAAGATTAAAATATTACCCGCATTATTGGCTTTTGCATGCATCACAAACTTTGTCGAAGCACAATTGCACGAAGGAAAATATAAGGGGGCGATCTATGAAGAAAAGGACGTGCCGAAATACAAGTTGCCGGAAGTAATGAAAGGCTTTAATGGAAAAATGATTGCTTCCGTGGCTGATTGGGAAAGGACAAGACGGCCGGAAATCATTGAGTTCTTTGCAGAAAATATTTATGGCAAAGTACCTACCCCCTCCGATCCAATAAAAACTACTTTTGAATTGGTTGCCGAAGACCCGTCTTGCCTAGAAGGTTTGTGCACCAAAAAAGAAGTGAAGATCTCCCTGAAAAATAAATATGGCGAAGTTTCCATGCCTTTGGTTTTGTTTGTGCCAAACAAATCTGTAAAACCTGTACCAGTGATCTATCTATACAACGGGGAGGATATCAGCAGTGGCAGACTGGAGCTAGAAGGGTCGCAGCGTTTTGGCAACACTAAGAACGGTATTCCGCTAAAGCAAATGATGATGCGTGGCATTGGCTTGGTAACCATAGACGGATGGGCAATGGGCAGGGGCACTGGCTCCGAAGGCGGGAAAGTGCGGGGTGAACTCGTCAACTTGTTCTTCAAGCCGGGGCAAAAATTTACAAAAGCTAATGAATGGGGCCTGATTGCTGTTTGGGCCTACGCTATGCGTATTGGGATGGATTATATAGAAACAGAAAAGCGCATCAATTCCTCGCAAGTGGCCGTTCTGGGTTGCTCGGTCAGCGGCAAGGTGGCACTCTGGGCGGCGGCGACCGATCAGCGGTTTGGCATGACGCTGTTGGCGACGGCCGGACATGGAGGGGATGCGATTTGGCGGCGGCAATTTGGAGAGACCCTCGACAACATGTGCATATTTTTGCCTACCTGGATTTGCCGAAATGCTAGTAAATACGCAAAGAATATCAACAAAATGCCGGTCGATCAGCACACCTTGCTGGCCACGTTGGCTCCCCGGCCACTGTACGTGAGCAATGCGCACCATGACCTGTGGGCAGATCAAAAAGGCCAGTGGATCGGTACCTATAATGCGAAACCTGCCTTTGATCTTTATGGAAAAAAAGTGGCTTTTGCCTCAGAAGAGCAGCCGGCATTGGACCAACCCATCCTGGAAAGTAGCATTGGCTACCACGTGCGCTCCGGGTTTCATGGCCTCACGCTTTACGATTGGGAGCAGTACATGAAATTTATCGAATTCCATTTTATAAAAATCCCAATCCGCAGCACACATGATATTTACTATCCTGATGGCAAATTGGTTGATCATTACCCAAATATAGCTGGGGAGGATTATATTGTGAAGTGATGATAGTATTCTGACAACACCCCTCAAGAAACAGTGATTCGTAATTCATTGAACATTATATGTGCTAATTCCTAAGACCGAGTTGTTTTAAGACAGGTTATAAATATATTATTTGAAAAAATGTTTAAATAGTAACATTTATTTTCGCTCATTTTTTTCTATCTTTCTTTTATTCTTAAACATTTAAACCCAAACAGATGGCTGTCAAGACTTCCTCTAGAAATGTTAGATCCAAAGAACTTGGTTCTGTAAAATCTGATGCCTCAAAAAGAGGTGTTTCGTCCAGAAAAGTATCATCTGCAAAAAAGAAGATTAAAATTAGTATAAGGGAAAAGAGTAAATCCCTATATATCGATGCATGTTTTTTCTTTCCACCAAATAATGGCGCATATGAAGACCATTATCAGGACGGTAGGGTTTCTGTAGAAGGTCAGTTGATTGCTCCTATACTACTGCCTGTGGGGTCGGTAATGAAAACAGTTACCATTTATTATAAAAATAATACAAGTGAAGACCTTACTGTGTGGATTGTAAAACATCATATTGATCATCATGCCTATTCTGGTGAAGTGGAGGTGACGTACGAGGCCTGTCCTCCAGGTACATTGGCTCCTGATAATTTTCTAAAGCAAGTAATCAACCATTTTGATGCGGGAGGACAGATATTAGATAAATATATGTACCGCATTGAAATCGGAAGTACCATAAAACAGGACGGTCAGGAAAGGATGCTCAGAGGAATCCGTATCAAATATAAAGGACCTTCATAACATGGTGTTTTTATGGTTTTTTATTGAATCTTTGTTTAAGGGTACCCTTTGCTTGAAGATATTGGTTTTAATTCTAATTTTAAATGCTTCAGATGTGAGTGCACAGCAATTACCACAACACATAGAATTGCCTGAATTAGGTTTGAGTTTTGATATTCCTGAAGGATGGACAGGTCAATTGGATGGAGAGACCATAGTAATGGGCCATGAAAGGATTCCCGGCATTATGACTGCTTTTCAGAACCATAGTAAATCTACCGATGAACTTAAGAAATTGGCAATGGAGGGAATTATAGATGGCGGCTTACAGCTAACGCCTAGTGCCGAATTTACTGTAAATGGGGAACATAAGGTGTCAGGTAATTATATTGGAACGCTAAATGGTACCGAGGTGAAAAGCTTTGCCACAGGTTTAATCAACGGGTTGGGAGTAGGTGTTAATGTGGTGATAATTGCTGAAAAAAATGAGTTTAGTGAAGTACATGCAGAGGAGGTGGGAAAATTGATACAATCAGTAAAATTTTATGAGTCTAGAGACTCTGAGCCTACGATGCTGTGGAAGAAGAAGATAATGGGTAAACAGTTGAAATATCTTTTTACCCATTCAGATTCTGATTATTCCGGCAGCACAACAAGTTTCTCCGAACGACGAACAGTAGATCTTTGTACCAATGGTCGATACTATTATTATTCAAATACATCTAATAATATAAATGTTGGGAACTCAAATGCACCTCAAGGTGATATTTCAGCATATAAGGGGTCTGTCTTTACTGATGGTACAGGGCATGCAGAAGGTACTTATCAAATATATTCTTTGGGGAATAATTCATTTCTTGCTTTCACCACTGCAGAGGGAGACATAATCGAATACGATTTATCTGCCGATGCCAATGGCCATACTTATCTGGATGGAACTAGATATTTGGTGTTACCTTCTGAAAAATGTTATTGAAGCTACTTAATTAATCTTAGAGATTCGTATTCTTTGAAAGAGGATTGTTTGTTCCTAATAAATCTTCGATTTGATATTTTATTAAGGCTTTCTTCCATAGATTCAAGTTTTCAAAATCAATTAATAAACCATGAAAACTCATAGAAGGACTTTTGTCAAACAATCTGCAACAGCGATAGCAGCTCTCTCCTTGGCTCCGACAGCATGGTCTTTGGCCGCGAATGAGACATTAGGAGGAAGTGATGAAATACTTAAAAAGTTATCAAAAATAAATGATGAACGTATTGAAGGGTTGTTGGCTAGGCAGGTAAACAAACCTGGAGACCGATGGGATGGAGGTGTGGTCAATGCCTATGAATTACCTAATGTGCATACTACTAATGGATTTTTGATGGCTTTAGGTAGTGCCTACTCCTGTAGCTATTCAGGATATTATCAAGCAAAAAAGCTCCTAAAACCCATGAAAAGTGCTAGTGAATGCATGCTGCGCGTACAGCATGAGGATGGCACGATAGACCTTCACAGTACCAACTTTCATTCCACACCTGATACTGCTTTTTTGGTCAATTTTATAAGTCCGCTCTATATTGTCTTTAAAAGAATGAATAGGCCTGAGTTGAAAGATATCATTGTCAATATTGGGACTTTCATTTCAAATGCTGGCAAATGCCTGTCAGTTGGTGGCATCCATACACCAAATCACAGATGGGTGGTGAGTTCTGCACTGGCTCGGGTAAATGCATTTTTTCCAGATCAAAAGTATGTGGATCGTATGGAAGAATGGCTTAGCGAAGGCGTGGACATGGATCCTGATGGACAATACACCGAGCAGAGCGTTAGCATCTATTCGCCGACTTGCGATAACATGTTTCTTACCATGGCTCGACTGCAAAATAGAGACGATCTAATGGATATTGTCCGTAAAAACCTGAACATGACTTTGTTCTACATTCAGCCAGGTGGTGAAGTTCTGACGGATGCATCCGGTAGACAGGATAGTGCCAAAACAGGTTACGTCAATGAATACTATTATGCCTATCGGTATTTGGCCATCAAGGATAAAAACCCTGCTTATGCTGCTGTTTGTGCTCTTATTGAAAGGCAAATGCCAGAAAAAATCACAGAATATATTTCATATTTGCTTGAAGACACTGTTTTTGAGCAAAAAATGGTCGCCCCTTCCAAAATTCCTGATAACTACTTCAAGCGATTCGAACATTCAGGTGTATTTCGCATCAGGCGTGGCGATGCGGATATTTCGGTGATAGAGAGAAATCCAACAATTATGTCTTACATGAAAGGTGCGGCTGTGTTGCAATCTGTACGGGTAGCGGCAGCTTTCTTTGGTTCCAGAGGGCAGTTTATTTCGCAAAACGCCGAGGTGAAGGGAGAAACAATCATCATGAATATGTCTAAAACCCATGGATATATGCAGCCTTATCCAGAAGATAAGCGTACCGGAGATGGAAACTGGGAAAAAATGAATAGGGCTTTACGGCCGGCAAGTGAAGTACAAACCTTGAACTATCAATTGACAATTTCTGAAAATAATGGAAATGTAAACTTCGAAATTGAAATAGAAGGAACTCCACATGTTCCAGTGTCTATAGAACTGAGTTTTCGACCTGGTGGTAAATTGTCTGGAGTGGTAGAAAATAAAGACTTGGAAGATGCTTACTTTTTGGAAAGCGGCACAGGGCAATATCGCCATGGAGAAAATGTGATTAATTTTGGTCCTGGAATCGCCGCACATAAGTGGGCTGAAATTCGTGGGATGTTGCCAAAACAAAAAGGTGAAAGTGTATATTTGACAGGATACACTCCTTTTAAGCATACATTAGAATTGAGTTAATCAAGTAGAATTTTAGAAAAATCACTGTAAGAAGAAACATGATTCAATTTTTTAGAGAAATATATTTCGGAAGGAATATTCAGACAGCATTTTTTGTTTTATGCTTGGTGAGTTTGCAGTTGCTTACCGGAGCTTGTACGTCAAAAAAAGAAGCTAGCCTAACGGATGAAATATCTAAGCCAAACATCATTTTCATTATGGCGGATGATATGGGCTATGCAGATGCAGGAGCTTACGGACTAAAAATAATTAAAACACCACATATTGACCAATTGGCTCATGAAGGGATGCGGTTTACACAATGCTATTCCGGGTCGTCGGTGTGCGCCCCGGCTAGGAGCGTCTTGATGACCGGGCAACACACTGGACATACCCATGTTAGAGGTAATTTTGGCCTAGGCGGTGTGGTAGGTCTTGGAGGAGGTAAAGGTAGAGTTCCTTTAAGGAAGGAAGATGTTACCGTTGCACAATTACTGAAAAACGCCGGCTATGCTACAGGGATGGTTGGTAAATGGGGGTTGGGTGAGCCAAATACCACTGGGGAGCCTGGCAAAAAGGGTTTTGATGAATTTTATGGCTTTTTAAATCAGCGCAGGGCACATACATACTATCCCGATTATATTTGGAAAAATAAGGAAAAAGTGATGCTCAACAACAAGGATGGAAAGGGCACAGACTATACACACGACCTATTTGCAGATTATACCATTGATTTTGTAAAAAGGCACAAGGACAAGCCTTTCTTTTTATATATTCCATTTTGTATCCCACATGATGCCTACGAATTGCCGGATAATGGTGAATATGAAAATATGGCTTGGGACGAAGATGCCAAAGCTTATGCAGCCATGATCAGTCGCATGGATAAAAATGTGGGTAGAATTATGCAGACGTTAGATGAAACGGGAATTGATGACAATACCTATGTGTTTTTTACTTCCGACAATGGGGCCGCACAAAGTTCTGTAGATTGGGGGTTGTTTGATAGCAATGCACCACTTAGAGGAATAAAGCGAGATCCCTACGAAGGAGGCATGAGAGTGCCGATGATCGTACGGAATCCGAAAAGTATTGCTGCAGGGAAAACAAGCGACTTGGCTTGGTATTTTGCAGATGTATTGCCTACCCTTGCAGAAATAGCAGGGACGCCTGCACCAGAAAATATTGATGGGGTAAGTGTATTGCCGACTTTACAGGGCAAGTCGCTGGATTTATCCGACAGGTATATGTATTGGGAGTTTTATGAGAAACAAGGCTGGCGTGCTACACATTTTGGAGATTGGAAAGCGATTCAAAATAAAATGAATCTCGGTGATCAAGAGCCAATCGAACTTTATAACTTAAAGGATGATATCAGTGAAAAACATAATGTCGCAGAACTACATCCTGAAATTGTGTCCAAAGCAGCAGAGATATTTAAGAAAGCCCATGTGCCTTCAGAGCATTTCGTCTGGAAGTACCTCCAAAAGCACTAAAAATCCATGAAATTTCTATAATTCAGGGATTAGGAGCGTTTTGAAACTCAGGGCAATCAAGCCGGATTTCAGCGTTTGAGATTGATTTGTGAAGCAAGCGGCAATAATGTCCATCAGGTTTATTTTCATAAAAGGAGCAGGCGTAGCACATCCGCTGCACGCTCAAGACACCACTTTTGTTGAGTTTGTAGATCAACGTGCTCAGGCTGTCAAACAGTTCATTTAGCTGATTATTCTCAAAATCTCCCAATTGATCTTTGATGGGATTTGCAAAGTTGCTTGTGGATTTGACAATTGCTTTCCCTTTTTCACTTAGGGCGATGGAATATTTCCTTCCATCATCTTTCGAATGGTTTTTTATAATATAATTTTTGCTTTCTAGTGTTTTGACAGCGTCACTCACAGTTGGTTTGGTAAGGTTAAATTCCTGTGCTAGGTGGCTGATATTGCAAATTTCATTGGTATGATTGTCTATAAAAATCATGATCTGAATCTGGATGGGACTGATGCCGAGGACTTTGGCCTGCTCCCAAAGCAAGGTCCTGAAAACTTCGGATATGCGCTCCAGGCCGACGACAATTTTACTTGCGACATCGGTTTGCTGAGAATTAGTATCGAAAACACTTTTATCCATGCTTATATATTTGTGTAAAGCAAATATAGCTTAATGATCCGGATTGGAAATCAGGGATTCTATAGTAGAAAATACCTCACGTTCAGTTTTATGACCAAACCATTCGGTGATGATATTATAATTGTAATCAAATATCACAAAACTAGGAGTGCCGCGAAACTGGTTCAATGTAAAAGTCAGCGGAGCCTTTGGTAGTTGATTCAAATAGTCATGGATTTTAGACAGTATTTGAGCTTGTTCAGCCTTTGAATAGTTGACAAATTCATGGTTTTTTGATGCTATTTGAGTGGCAGCTTTGTCAATGGGATAGGAGGCATCCATCGTGACATCCATGGCCACTGGGAAATCTATGGATTTTGGATACTTTTCATGTCCATATTTTGCCATGGCCTTTTTAGTCTCTCCTACGATTATTCTTTCACTAAGAAGCAAGGATGTATTTTCCGCATTGTTATATTCAAAATCCTCAAATGCCGTAGAAAGCCCCAAAATCCCCAAACGGTTTTGGAATTGTTGGAAGATTTTGTTCATCAAGGGGATTCCGTACAAAAAGCATCCCGGACAATTGACCTGAAATACAAAAAGCAAGTTCAGCCTTTGCAGGCCAAACTCGCCTTGTAACATCCCAGAATGATGAAGTTGCAACTTTTGCATGCTAACCGCAGTTTTTCATTTCTATAATAGAATACCCCTTGTTTTGAATGTCGAAAGTGACTCCCGGAGAGGCTTTTTCAATATGGCAAAATGCACATTCTTTGGTGCTTATTTTGCCGGTTGCGAATGGTTTTTGCTTTAAATAGGCATCGCCAAAGGCAAACACCTGCTCCGGATTATCTTCCGTTTCTGGTACCAGAATATCAAAATGCATAGTCAGCCCATCTTCCCGATCTACATAAGTATCCCAAACAGAGACTTTCATAATTTATGCGATTTGAAATTAGGAAACTAGGTCGTCCATTGATGCACCAAAATTAATGTGCAAGACATTTCCATTGGGAGTGACCAAAGCCGGAACAGAATTCACGCCTTTTGCTTTAGCCTCGGCGATTTTGGATTTGTCCTCACCAAGATGCACAACGTCTATTTTGTCGGCTTCTATTAGGTGAACGAGCTCTTGTTCTGCAGTGTTGCATACTGGGCAACCAGCATGATAAAAGGTTGATTTTTCCATGGTTTTAATAATTTTATGTGTGAGTTTAAAATACGATGAACAAATATAGTTAGTAATCCTAACAATAAAAATATTTTTTAATATTTTTAGCAAATGACATTCTGGATTGCTCAAATATGAATATTTAACATGAGTCTATTTTTTACCCCGAATGGCTCGATTCTTAACCTGCTTGAACATTTTGAGGCAAACTCAAATATTTTTCGAATTAGATCATTAGTTTTGATGCTGTTTTCAAAATAAATTAGCGATCCTTTATGCGCTGTCTGCATGGATTTTTTATGCTTTTTACAGTCAAATTGTTTTAGATATGTTTAGAATATTAGGAGTTGTTTTATTGTCTTTTTCGCTGATTGTTAGCTGTCAGCAAAAGGACGCGACATGCGTGCCAAGTGCCGAGGTAGTGGATTATCCTGTTGCGGATTCACTGGCAAAAAATCTTAACTGGCCCGAGGATTTATCGATATCCGTTTTTTCCGGACCCAAGCTTACTCCCAGCCCTGCGTGCATGGCGGTAGCCGCCACCGGAGAAGTGTTTGTGGGTGTGGATATGATTGGTTCTTTGGGCAAGGAAATGGGCAAGGGGTTTGTGAAGCGCTTGGTAGATTGTAATCATGATGGTATCATGGATGCTTATACGAATTTTGCAGAGGTAGATAATCCACGAGGAATTCTTGCCATTGGTGATCAGGTTTTTGTGCTGCACACCACATTTTCTCCGGAAACTAAGAAAGCTGAAAACATGGATTTAGTGGTCTTTGATGATATTGATAAAGATGGTATTGCGAATGGGCCTCCAAAGGTATTGATCAAGGGTATAAGCAATCCAAAGTTCCTAAGAGATCGTGGAACGGATCATGCAACAAATGGCATTCAAATGGGGATTGACGGTTGGATATATATCGCAGTTGGTGACTTTGGATTTCACAATGCTACATCGGCAGAAGGCAAACAAATGACCATGCTTGGAGGAGGCATCGTACGCATTCGCCCGGATGGTACCGAAATGGAAGTATATACTCACGGACTTCGCAACATTTATGATGTTGCCATCGATCCGTTTATGAATATTTTCACCAGAGGCAATACCAATGATGGAGGAGGGTGGAACATTCGTTTTGCACACCAAATTCAAAGTGGAGAATATGGATATCCGGTTTTGTTCAAGCATTTTACGGAAGAGATTATTCCGGCACTTGTAGATGTAGGAGGAGGATCAGGAACAGGATCGCTGTTTATGAACGATAGCCGTTGGCCGGATAATTATAACAATGTGCCCATGATGGCCGACTGGGGAAGGAGTTATTTGTATTTTCATAGGCTTACACCAAATAAAGCCAGCTTTATACAAGATGAGGAGCAGTTTATCCAACTCCCACAGATCACCGATGTCGATGTTGATGCATCCGGTGTCATGTATCTTTCTGCATGGGATGGAGCAGGTTATTCAGGAAGCCCCGACAAAGGGTATGTCGTGAGGGTGATGCCGGAAAATCTCAGTTATGAGCCTTTTCAAGACGTACAGGATATTCATTGG
>JAUHYU010000167.1 GCA_030426345.1 Bacteroidia bacterium | reverse complement strand
TATCGTTAATAGATGGATAATTCAACAATTCTTCCTTCAAAGACGACATCTTATTGGTATAAGTGGAATCAGTAATGATTGGAGGAGAAACCACAAGTGTTTGCTCAATGTTGATGCCAAGGGATTGATCTCTCATGAACGCTATTTGTCGGTAAACGGTAAGTGTACCGACAAGCAGAAATAGGGAAGCGGCAAACTGCAAAACGACCAAAGACTTTCGCAGCAGCACTCCTTGTTTCCCGCCTGTCATTTTGCCTTTTAAAACTTCCACGGGTTTAAAGCTCGACAATACCAATGCTGGATAAACTCCTGATAGTACTACCCCAACAAAAAACAGCCCGAACAGCCCAAGCCAAAAATCAGCACTTAGAAATATAGTATTGGAAATTTGTTGTCCGGAAAGTTGATTGAAGGCAGGGATGGAGATGAGCATGATTACCAGTGCAAGCACCAATGCCAGGCTATTATAAAGTGCTGATTCGAAAAAAAACTGCACGATCAATTGCTTGCGTTGTGATCCTATCGCTTTGCGAACGCCCACTTCTTTTGCTCGGCCAATGGCTCGTGCAGTAGCCAGATTCACATAATTGATCCATGCTATCATCAAGATGAAAAATGCAATGGCCAAAAGAAGATAAATGGTTTTGCCTTCAACGTTTGGAGATGGCTCCATGATATAATTCGCATCCAAATGGATATCCTTGAGCGGTTGTAATTTGTAAGTGACAGACGCGTTAATGCGCTTCATAACATCACCTACCTTTTCATCAACAATAGGAATAAATTTAGCTTCAATCGTACTTGGATCTACATCCTTTTGTAACAGCACATAAGACAAGCAACCATCCGACATCCACCAATCGTCGGGGTTCTCTTCGCCGTTGGAATTTTCTCTGACCTGTTCGACAAAACTGGCGTAGGAGGCAAGAAAATTAGGATGAAGCTGCGTATTGACAGGCATATCCTTGAATACCCCGGTTATTTTGTAGCTTCTGTTTCCACTGATTGGTAGGGTTTTACCTATGGCATCCTTTGTCCCAAATATTTTCATGGCTATTGTCTCAGAAATAGCTGCCGTGTTGGGTTCTTTCAAAACGGATTGCACATCACCGTACAACAGTGGATATGAAAAGACATCGAAAAAGGAATTGGTAGCAAAATATACTTTTTCAATTTTTAATGGTTGGTTATCGACTTTTACAATAAGGTCTCCGGTCTCAATTACTTTGACATACTCCTCTATTTCAGGTATGCCGTCTTTAAAGGAATTACCCACGCCAAAAGCACCCGCGGCCCATTGAGTGGACAACTTTCCATTATCATAGCGGTCCTGTTGTATTCTATAAATGCGGTTTTCTTTCGAATGAAAATTCTCGTAGCTCAGTTCGAATGTGACATATTGCAGGATCAACAGGCAAGCTGCAATTCCTATGGCCAAGCCACCGATATTGATGGCAGAATAGCTTTTGTTTCTTTGGAGATTCCTCCAGGCGATTTTTAGATAGTTTTTAATCATGGTTTTTGTTTTTTTGATGATCTGACTTGGATTTCTCGCACTGAAGCGTCTGTACAAATGGGCGAAATATTTAAAACAAGAAGAAACTGAGATTGCATTCTCATCGTTCTTATCGTACCTTTATTAGATATAAAATCCGCAATGTTATGGAACGAATAGAAATAAAAGTGGACAATAAAACTGCTAAAGAATGGCGAAATGTCAATCCTAAAATCAAGTCTCAACTTGAAAAAAGTTTTGAAAAACAAATCAAAGCCATTATGAAAAAAACAGCGGGATCTGATTTTGAAACGCTTTTGAAGGAAATTAGGGAAGAGGCGGCCAAAAATGGACTTACCCCCGAAATTCTTCAAGAAATATTGAATGAAGCGTAATCGGTTTATAATAGACACCAACACCCTCGTAAGTGCCTTCATCTTTGAGCATTCCAAACCAGCAAGAGTTCTTGATAAGGTGCGGGGATCGGGGGCATTGGCTTTCAGCCTTGAAACATATTCGGAGCTTTGCGAAGTGCTTCTACGTCCTAAATTTGATAAATACATCTCTTTGGACAAGAGAAATAGATTTTTGGCGAACCTGAAAAAAGAGGTAGCTTTCTCGAAAATCATGGAATCCATCACCGACTGCCGTGACCCCAAAGACAACAAATTTCTGGAACTGGCCATAGCTGGCCAAGCGGATTGCATCATTACCGGAGATAATGATTTGCTGGTACTCCATCCTTTTCGTAAAATCCCCATCTTAAATGCTTCTGACTTTTTGGTTAAATTTTAAATTTGACCTGCTTGTTATTTTATACCTCCAGACCTGACAGGTTTTTGAAAACCTTATAGGTCTAGATGATTTATTCCGTCCGTAGATTTTCTACGGGGTTCGTCATTGCCGCGTGGATTGATTTCATCTTCACCGTATAAGGGAGATCATTGTAATAACCTAGGCTCACACGGCCGAAAAAGCCTTGTTTTTCCATGAATTCTTCCAAGCGATCATAATATAATTTCTAATCATAATCTTTTGCTTTATTCACTCTTTAAAGTATCTGCCGGATTGATGTAAGCCGTTTTTACAGATTGCGACAAAATAGCCAATAAGGCGACTGCCATCACCAACAATAAAGGCACAAGGAACATCCAAATAGCTATATCCATGTGGAAGGCATAATTTTCCAGCCACTTTTTAGTAATGAAATAAACGATTGGCAGTGCTATCCCTCCGGATATCAAGATCAGGGTCAATATGTTTTTTGGGATCAATATCAAGGCTTGCAACATAGAGGCTCCGAGTACTTTGCGTACGCTTATTTCCTTGACTTTTTGCAAGGCCATATGCGATCCCAAGCCAAATAGTCCGAGTGCTGCAATGAAAATGGCCAGTCCGGAAAACAGAAGACAAATGAGACCAAACTTAAGGTCAGCTTTATATTGCTGATTGAAATAGTCATCAAGAAAAAAGTATGTAAAAGGATCATAAGGGAACAAGTCTTTGTACTTGGATTCTATGGTCGATATGGTTTGGGGAATATTATTGCCGGAAATATTGATAGTGATAAAATTCGCCATGTAATTGTCAGGATAGGTTAATATTATATTGTCATAGGCACTCTGAAGTGATTGTTGATGATAATTTCCTATCACCCCAATAATCTCTGCTGTCCTTTCTGGTTGGCCATAATTGAAGACTATTTTCTTATTGAGTGCCTCCTCGGGACTGGTAAAGCCCAGAGATTTTACCGTGGATTCATTTACAACAATACGGTGCAACTGAGGATCTGTGTTTTGTTGGAAATTATAAAGTGGAGTTTTGTCATCTTTGACAAAGAACCGTCCTGTCAATAATTTTATATTATAAGTTTCCAGAAAATCACTATTAACTGACATAATACTAGTTCCAGTTTGCACTTCTTTTCCGTCTTCTTTCTTTCTCATTAGATTTGTATCCGTCATTGGTTTTCCTGGGATATCATGAGTCATAGAGGCGGAATGGATATTTGAGGTACGTATCAATTCATTTTTGAATAGTTCCATTTTTTGCATAACGGTAGAATCCACATTTATCGGGGAATTTATTATCAAATTTTGCGCGGCCCTAAAACCCAAATCTTGATTTTGCATATAGGAAAATTGACTATAGACGATAAATGTTCCAGAGACAAGAGCGATAGACACCACAAACTGGGCTACTACCAGTCCTTTTCTTAAAAAAGAACTGGTAGTGGATTGTTGGAATTTTCCTTTCAACACTTTTACCGGTTCAAAACCGGACAACACAAATGCTGGGTATATGCCGGCTAACAGGCCTCCTGATGTTAAAACGCACAATATGATGGCCCAAACCCCGAAAT